>NZ_QQSV01000013.1 GCF_003351145.1 Meiothermus sp. QL-1
CCACCGTGTGCCCCTCATATCTTGACCCTGCTAGAGCTATCCGCTCCACCGCCCGCTTTTCATGATCCCCGCGCCCCTAAAAGGAAGCGCAACGAGAAGAGTACTAAATGCACAAAAAGATGTCAAGGGGGTGGCAGCGGTAACGCTCGAGCGTGAAGTGGCCGCTTCTCGCGTAGCGGTGTGACACCTGGACCCGCAGGGGAAGAGAAGGATAGTAAACTAACAGCGGCGTGCCGGAGGATTCCCTGATGAAGTCGCTAAACGTTGCGGTAATTGGCACCGGGTACGTGGGCCTCACCACCGGGGTTACCCTGGCCTACCTGGGCCATCAGGTGACCTGTGTGGATGTGGACCCCCAAAAGCTGGCCCTATTGCGGGCCGGCAAGGCCCCCATCTACGAGCCCGGCCTGGAGGAACTTATGCAGGCTGCCCGGAGCAACCTTCGCTACACCGAAAGCTACGCCGAGGCTGTTCCCCAGGCGGATGTCATCTTCATCGCGGTGGGCACCCCCTCCCTGCCGGACGGCAGCCCCGACCTGCAGTACGTGCAGGCTGCCGCTCGAGGCATCGGCGAGCATCTGGGGCCCCGGTTTGCGGTGGTGGTGAACAAGTCCACCGTGCCTATTGGGAGCGGAAACTGGGTGGAGGCCTTGGTACAGGAGGCCTACGAGGCCCGAAACGGCAAAAAGGCCCGGGCCCCGTTCGCCGTGGCCTCCAACCCCGAGTTCTTGCGCGAGGGCTCGGCCATTCACGACTCACTTTATCCCGACCGGATTGTGGTGGGGGCTGAGGATCCTAGGGCCTTGGAGGTGCTTTACAACCTATACCGACCCCTCGTAGAGCAAAGCTTTCCCGCCCCTACCTTCGCCCCCCGGCCCGAGCGCATGGAGGCGGTACCGCTGATTGCCACCGACCTGGCCTCGGCTGAGCTGATCAAGTATGCGGCCAACGCTTTCTTATCGGTGAAGATCAGCTTTATCAACGAGATCGCCAACCTGGCCGAGCGGGTGGGGGCCGACATCACCCAAGTTGCGCGGGGTATCGGGCTGGATAGCCGCATTGGCACGCGCTTCTTGCAAGCTGGGGTAGGCTGGGGGGGAAGCTGCTTCGGCAAGGACACCGCGGCCCTAATCGCCACCGGCCAGGAGTACGGTCTTGCTATGCCCATCGTGCAGGCTGCGCGGGAGGTCAACTACCGCCAGCGCGAGCGAATAGTGGAGAAGCTGCAGCGGGAGCTCAAGATTCTCAAAGGGCGCGTGATCGGCCTGCTGGGGCTGGCCTTCAAGCCCAACACCGACGACCTGCGCGACGCACCTGCGCTGGACATCGCCCGCCGCCTGCTGGAACGGGGGGCCCGGGTGCGGGCCCACGACCCGGTGGCCCTGGAGAACGCCCGGCGGAGCTACCCCGACCTGGGCATCGTCTACCTGGACGACCCCCTCGAGCTGGCCGAGGGGGCCGATGCGCTGGTGCTCGTCACCGAGTGGCGCCACTACCGCGAGCTGGATTGGGCTGGGCTGGCTCAAATCATGCGCCGGCCCTTGGTGGTAGACGGGCGCAACTTCCTGGATAGAAAAGCGCTGGTCCAGGCCGGTTTCCGCTACGTGGGGGTAGGGGTGGCTGGGGCTGAGGAAGTACAAGCACCCAGCGCGGTGGCGGAGGGCTAAGTGCGCATTCTCCTGACCGGCGTGGCAGGCTTTCTGGGGAGCCACCTGGCCGAGCGCCTTCTGCGTGAAGGACACCAGGTGGTGGGGGTGGACAACTTCGCCAGCGGCCAGCGGCAAAACGTGGCCTACCTCTCGGGCTTTCCCGGCTTCAGCTTCGTCGAGGCCGACGCGGCTAAACCCCTGGCGGTTGAGGGGCCGCTGGACTGGGTGATGCACTTCGCCTCCCCAGCCTCCCCCCCCCGCTACCTGAAGCTGCCCATCGAAACCCTTTTGGTGAACGCCGAGGGCACCCGACACCTGCTCGAGCTGGCCCAGGCCAAAGGGGCGCGGTTCTTCCTGGCTTCCACCAGCGAGGTCTACGGCGACCCTCTGGTCCATCCCCAGCCTGAAAGCTACTGGGGCAACGTCAATCCCATCGGTCCCCGTTCAATCTACGACGAGTCCAAGCGCTACGCCGAGGCCCTGACCCTGGCCTACCACCGCAGCCGGGGCATACCGGTGCGCATCATCCGCATTTTCAACACCTACGGCCCCCGCATGGACCCCTTGGACGGACGGGTGGTCACCAACTTCATCACCCAGGCCCTGAAGGGCGAGCCCCTTACCATCTACGGCGAGGGGCGGCAGACCCGCAGCTTTCAGTACGTGGACGACCTAATCGAGGGCATCCGACGGCTTATGGAGGTGGACTACCCCGAACCCGTAAACCTGGGCAACCCGGAGGAGTACACCATGCTCGAGCTGGCCCAGCTGGTGCTCGAGCTCACCGGGAGTCGTTCTACCCTGGTCCACGTGCCCCTACCCCAGGACGACCCCAAGCAGCGCCGCCCCGACATCACCCTGGCCCAGCGCCTCCTGGGCTGGCAGCCCCGGGTGCCGGTGCGCGAGGGGCTGGCCCGCACCATCGCGTACTTCCGGGAGGTGCTGGGTTCTCCGGCCCTGGGCTAAGCCTTGCTTCGGAGGTTGACTATGAACGTACTGGTCGTTGGCGGCGCCGGTTACATCGGCAGCCATACCGCAAAAGCCCTACACCGAGCCGGGTTCACCCCGGTGGTCTTCGACAACCTGGTCTACGGCCACCGCTGGGCGGTGCGCTGGGGGCCCTTCGTGGAGGCTGACCTGGCCGACAAGGCTGCCATCCTGGAGGCCCTGCGGCGCTACCGCATCGAGGCAGTGATCCACTTCGCCGCCTACGCCTACGTGGGCGAGTCCATGCAGAACCCGGCCAAGTACTTCCGCAACAACGTGGCCCACATGCTGAACCTGCTCGAGGCCATGGTGGAGGTGGGGGTGCAACCTATCGTCTTCTCCTCTTCCTGCGCCACCTACGGCATCCCCCACGCCGTGCCCATTCGCGAGGACTTCCCCCAGGCCCCCATCAACCCCTACGGCGAGACCAAGCTCATGGGCGAGCGGATGCTCAAGTGGTTTGGGGTAGGCCATGGGCTTCGCTGGGTAGCGCTGCGCTACTTCAACGCCAGCGGGGCCGACCCTGAGGGCGAGCTGGGCGAGGTGCACGACCCCGAGACCCATCTGATTCCCTTGGTGATCGATGCCGCCCTGGGCCGCCGCCCCCCAGTCAGAATCTTCGGCACCGACTACCCCACCCCGGACGGCACCGCCATCCGCGACTACATCCACGTCGACGACCTGGCCTCGGCCCATGTGCGGGCCCTGCAGTACCTCCTGGAGGGGGGTGAGCCGGTGGCCCTCAACCTCGGGACCGGCCAGGGAACCAGTGTGCGGGAGGTCATCCGGGCGGTGGAGCGGGTGGCCCTCCGGCCGGTGCCGGCCGAGGAGGCCCCTCGCCGCCCCGGCGACCCACCGGTGCTGGTGGCCGACCCGAGCCTCGCCAAAAAGGTCCTGGGCTGGGAGGCCCGCTACCAGGAGATTGTGGATATCGTGCGCACCGCCTGGAACTTCGCTATCCGTCATTCCCGGGTGTCCTCAGCTTGAGCCGAATGGGGCTCTGGCGCTCGGGCCTGAGCCCCACTTTGCCCTGGTAGAAAGCCCGAATCCGCTCGAAGTCGGCCTCGAGGTCGCCCGTTGGCACCAGATACCCCCCCACCCCCACCTCCCGGGTGGTCCGGTCCAGATAGGCTAGGGCGATGGGCACCTTTGCCTCCAGGGCCATGTAGTAGAACCCAGTCCGCCAGTGGGCTGCCCGGCTGCGGGTCCCCTCAGCCGCCACCACCACCCAGAGATTGTCGTAGCCCGCAAAAAGGCGGGCCACCTGCTTCACAAAATCGCCCCCTACCCGCCCTCGGTCCACCGGAATCCCCCCTAGGCCCCGCATGACCCAGCCCAGAAGGGGGGGAAAGAGCTCCTTCTTCCCCACCCAGCGAAAGCGGGTGCCCGAGGCCAGCCCCCACAAGAGGGCAAAGAGGAAGTCCCAGTTGGAGGTGTGGGGGTAGCCCACCAGCACGAACTTTTGCCCCGGAGGGGGGGCCAGAACCGGGGTCCAGCCCAAAAGCCGCAGGGCCCAAAAGCCCAGGCGCTGCCTTAGGGTGCGGGGCGCAAGGGAGGGGGGGTGCATACGGCCATCCTAACCCAAAGGGTGGGGCCTGGGCCCCACCCCCGGCAAAAACGAGCTCAGGGCCGCACGCTGGCGTTGTAACGGGCCAACACCTGGTCGGCCCGCTGCTTGGCCTCGTCCAGAGCCTGCTTGGCCGGCTTACCCCGAATGGTCTCCTCGATGGCCGACTGCACGATCTGGCGGATTTCGGTGAAGCCGCCCATCAGGCAACCCGCCGAGGCCGTGTTGACCTTGGAGGTCTCGAGCTGCCTGAGGGCCGTGGTGTAGTTGGGCTGGCGCACGTAGGCCTGGCGCACGCTGGGCAGCTCCACCACCCCCTTTACCACCGGGAAGTAGCCGGTGCCGATAATCCACTTGGCCTGGGTCTCGGGGCGCAGGAGGTAGCGGATGAACTCCCAGGCGGCCTGGGTCTCGGCCTCGCTGAAGCCGCGCAGCAGATAGACCGCAGCCCCCCCAATTGCAGTGCCGTTGCGCTCGTTCAGATAGGGGTAAAAGGCCGTGCGCAGGGGAAAGCGGCCCCCAATCTGGCGCAAAACCCCGGTCAGGGAGGCCGTGGAGTAGACCGCGATGGCCGCGTTGCCCTGGGCAAAGAGGCTCTGGCTGTCGGCCCAGTTGCGCCCGGTGTTGGCCATTACCCCCTCCCGCACCAGCCGGCCCCACATGTCCAAAAGGGCCACCGCTGCGGGGTTGTTGAAGGTGACCTCGGTGGCCCGGGCCTTACGCCCGTTCTCGTTGTTGCAGAAGAACTGGCCCGAGTTGTAGCTGAACTGCTCCACGAACCAGCTATCGATGGGCATGGTCAGGCCAAAACGGACCGTTCGGCCCGAGGCATCCTTGATGGTGAGCTTGCGGGCCGCCTCCTCCAGGTCGGCCAGGCTCCAGGTGTTGCGGTAGGGGATGCCGGCCTGCTCCAGGGCCTGGGCGTTGAAGTAGAGGATGGGGTTGGAGCTGTTGAAGGCCAGGCCGTAGAGCTTGCCGTCCACGGTGTAGTAGTTGCGCGGCTGGGGCACGAACTGGGAGAGGTCGAAGTTGTTGGCCCGGGCCAGGTCCTCCAGCGGCAGCACCGCGCCGGAGTCAGCCATGAAACGCGCGCCGATATCGTAGACCTGGATCACATGGGGCCGCCCCTGCCCGCCGGCCTGGAGCGCGGCCCTGAGCTTGTTAAGGCCGTCGTCGTAGGAGCCCACAAACTGGCTACGCACGGTAATCCGGTTCTGCGAGGCGTTGAAATCCCTGACCAAAGCCTCGGTGGCCTCGCCCAGCACCCCGCCCATGGAGTGCCAGAAGTCGATGGTGACCCGTTGCTGCCCCAGGGCCAAACCCCCCAGGGCCAGCGCCAACAGCACGAGCATTTTTTTCATAGGCTGCCTCCTTATCCCTTCAGCCCGCCCAGGGCGATGCCCCGGATGAAGAGGCGCTGGGCGAGCAGGAAGGCTATTAGGGTGGGAAGGAGCACCAAAACCGCAGCCGCCGCCACCACGTTCCAGCTCGTGACCTCCACGTTCTGCACCTGGGCGATGGCGATTTGGGCGGTCATCATCTCGCTGCGGTTGATGGTGACCAAAGGCCAGAGGTACATGTTCCAGGACCCCAAAAAGGTCAGGGCGGCCAGGGCTCCGAGCGCCGGGGCCGAAAGCGGCAGCGCCACGTGCCAGAGCATGCGCAAATGCCCCGCCCCGTCGATGCGGGCCGCATCGAAGAGGTCCTGGGGCAGGCTCTTGATGAATTGGCGCAATAGAAAGATGCCCAAAGGCGAGGCAATGAAGGGCACGATGAGGGCGGTGTAGGTGTTGAGCCAGCCGAGTTGCTGCACCAACAGGTAGAGCGGCAAAAAGGTCACCTCGCCGGGAATGAGCAGCAGGGCCACCACAAAGCCAAACAAAGCACTCTGCCCGGCGAAGGGGATGCGGGCCAGGGCATAGCCCAGGGTGGCCGAGACGAGCAGCACGCCCAGGGTGGTGCCCAGCGCCACCACCAGGCTGTTGAGCAGGTAGCGGGCCAGGGGGTACTTCTGCAGGGCCTCCCGGTAGGGCTCCAGGGTGGGGTTGGCCGGCCAGAAGCCTGGGGCAAACAGTTCGCCGTCGCTCTTGAAGCTGGCCACGAACAGGTTCAGCAGGGGCAGGACCAGCAGGAAGGCGTACGCCGCCAGCCCCAGGTAGAACAAGGGCCGCGCCAGCCTAGCCATAGTGCACCCTCCGTCCGAAGAAGCGGAACTGCAAGGCCGCCAGCAGCAGAAGCACCAGGAAGAGGGCCACCGCCTGGGCCGAGGCGTAGTAGAAGCGGAAGTTGAAGAAGGCGTCCTGGTAGACCCGGTAGATCCAGACCGTGGTGCTCTCCATGGGCCCCCCACGGGTGAGCAGGTGAATCTGGCCGAAGGCGGTGAGGCTCGAGAGCAGAACCAGAAGGGCCACCAAGAACAAGGTGGGCGACAACAGGGGCAGGGTGATGCGCCAGAATTGGGTCCAGGGCCCGGCCCCATCGATGCGGGCGGCCTCGTAGAGCTCCTCGGGGATCTGCTGCAGCCCCGCCGTGAGCAGGATGGCGGTGAAGCCTACCCCGGCCCAGGCGGTCACCACGGCCAGGGTGGGCAGGGCCAGCTCGGGGCTGGTGAGCCAGGGCTGGCGGGGAAGGCCCAGGGCTTCAAGCCAGCGGTTCGCCGTTCCCCCCACCGGGTGCAGGAACCAGCCCCAGGCCACCGCGGCCACCGCGGTGGGCACCGCGGTGGTCAGGAAGAAAAGGGTGCGAAAAAACCCCACCCCCGGAAAAGGCCGGGCCACCATCAGCGCCGCCACCAGGCCCAGCACCAGCTGCACCGGGGCCACGATGGCGGCAAAGACGAAGGTGGCCCCCACCGAGCGCCAGAAGGCGGGGTCTTTGAGCATCTCGGCGTAGTTGGCCAGGCCCACCCACTCCCGGCTGGTGCCCAGGAGGTTTTCTCGGTGAAAGGAAAGCCAGAAGGCCGACAGGGTGGGCCAGACGATGAAGAGAAGCATCAGGGCCACGCCCGGCACCACCAGCAGGGCAGCCTCGAGGCCCTCGCCCCACCGCAGGTGCAGCCTGGGCCAGGAAGGCGCTTGGGGGGTCTCTCGTCGCTCAACCGACACGGCGGCTCCTCTCTCGGTAAAGATTCCCCCGGGCGCATCAGGCCTTTTTCAAGCCCCACCTGACACCCTACTGACCCAACACCCTCTAGCGCGCCAAACCCTGGCCCACCAGCCAGGCCGCGGCCTCGGCCAGCCGCTCGTGCCGCACCTCCAGGATGAGCCGGGGGCGAACCTCGAGCTCCGCCAACGCCCGGAAAAGCGCCCCCCAACGAATCCCCCCCTCCCCTGGGGGCCAGTGCCGGTCCAGAAGGCCATCGTTGTCCTGCAGGTGCAGGTGTCCGAGCAGGGGGCCCGCCTCCCGCACCCACTGGTCGGGGGAGGGTCCCCCAATCTGCTGCATCAAATAGGCGTGGCCCACATCCAGACTGAGGCGCACGTGCTCCGAGTCGAAGGAGCGCACCAGGACCAGCAGCGGGGCGGGGTTGGTGTCGCGGACATTCTCGATGACCAGGGTTAGGCCCAAATCGCGGGCCAGCGGAAGCACGGCGGCGAGGGTGTCATGGGCGAACTCGAGCTCGCGGGCCAGCCCGTTCGAGGGCGCATGGACCATCTGGGGGTGGCCGAAGAAGAGGAAGGGGCTGTGGATGACCATGTGGCTGGCCCCCAGCTCCGCGGCGAACTCGAGCCCCTGGCGGTACCGCTCAGCCACCATCCGCCGCACGTAGGGGTCGGAGGAGGCCATCCAGAGGCCATCGTAGGGACCGTGGATGCCAATCCGCCCGGGGTAGCCTGCCAAAAGCTCCCTGAGCTGGGCCACCCGCGGCTTCCAGTCGCCATCCAGCACCTCGGGGCGGGCCGGGTCCTGAATCTCCAGGTCGCGTCCCCCGTGCTCCCAGAGCCAGTCGCGGTAGGCGGGCAAAAGCTCGCCGGGGAGGGCCAGACCAAGGACGGGCAGGGGCTTTTCCATACGCAGCAAGGCTACGGGCCCCCTGTCAGCCCGTGGTAAGGCCTAAAGGCCCGGGAGCACCAGGCCCAGGTAGAACCGGGGCCCCACCTCCCCCAGGCCCTGCGCAGCCCCCACGGCCAGGCTCGAGCCCGGGGCCAGGTAGAACAGGGTCAGGCCCAGCCGCAGCTCTGCGCCTAAGGAGAAACGGACCTGGGAGAGGTCCAGCGGCGAGCCAGCCACCCCGGCGTCCAGAAAGAGCGAGAGGCTCAGGTCATCGAAAAAGAGGGGCCAGTTGCCCAGGCCCCGCTCGATGGCCAGGGGCGGCAGGCGGTACTCGAGCGAGCCCACCAGGGCCTGGGCCCCCACCAGCCGCCCCGGCCCATACCCCCGCACCGAGAGCACCGGCCTCTCCCCCAGCACCAAGGGGGAGACCCCCAGGTCGAAGGCGTCGTAGGCCAAAGGCGAGGTGGTCAGACCACCCCCCACCCGCAGCCCAATCACATGCGAGGCTTCCAGCGGCAGACGAAACTGCAGCCCAAAGGCCCCCTGCACCCGGTAGCGCCAGTCCGGGCTGCCCTCCCGCAGGAAAGCGGTGCCCAGCAGGCGCAAGCGGGCCAGGCTGCGGGAGAGGTCCGCCGCGCTCTGCTGGCCGGCGGAAAGCCCCAGGGTGAAGGCGTGGGTCACGGTGTTTCGGGTGGGGTCAAGGGCAGGCTCGAGCAGGCTGGTGCGGGTGTACTGCAGCTCCAGGCCGCCTTCTGGGGTGGGGAACAAAGCGCCCACACCCTGGGCATCCTGCCCCATTGCCCCCAGCAGGCGGAGCTGCAAAGGAAACCCCAGCCCCGCATACTGGTAGGTAAGGCCGTAAAAGACCCCCCCCAGGCCCCCACCAAAGCCCAGCCGCAGCGCATAGGCGTGAAGGCCCACCGGGTCGGCCGCCCCGAACGAGACCCCCGGCCCCTCCGGCCCCAGGGGCAACCAGTAAAGCGGCCGCAGGTAGGCCAGGGGGTTGTAGGGCTCCCCCTGGGCGGGCGCTGGGGGCTGGAAGGGAGGCAGGGGTTCGCGGGAAAGCTCCACCCGCCGCCAGCTCGAGGGGTCGTAGGGCATTCGGTAGAGGTTGTACCCCGTCTCGTCGTAGCCGCTAAAGATGATCTGCTGGCGGGTGTGGGCTATGGCCGGCTGGTAGGCCCCGGTGAGCAGGTTGGTCACCTGAAAAACCGCGCCGTCGGCCAAGCGGTAGGCGTAGAGGTTGTACACCCCCCCTGCGTCGCTGCTATAGATCACGTACTGCCCATCGGGGCTGAAGACCGGGTCGGCCTCCACGTTTCTGTCCTGGGTCAAGGCCTCCAGCGCCCCCGTGGCCAGGGTATAGCGGTAGAGGTCCTGGAACCCCCCCCGCCGCAGCAAAGCGAGCACCAGGGTGTTGCCGTCTGGGGCCACCGCAAAGGAGTGGATGACCCCGTCCTGGTGAGGAAAGCTGCGCAGCGGCTGGATGCGCTCCAGGTCGATGAAGTAGCGGGCCAGTTCGGTGGAGCCGTCCGGGGTGTTCTTGGCCAAAAAGATGCTCTTGCCGTCGGGGGCATAGCGGGCGTAATACACCCGCTCCTCCCGGGTAAGGCGCTTTACCCGGCCCTCCAGGCGGTCGTACTGGTAGAGGTCGCTCAGGTGGTACCGCCCCTCGCGCCGAGAGGCCACATAGAGCAGGTAGCGCCCATCCGGCGACCACTCGGGGTGGCGGGCCAAACCGCTCAAAAGCTCACGGTCCTGGGCGTTTGCCACCAGGCGTAGCCCGCTGCGCAGCGGTGAACTTTGGGCATAGACCAGGCCACTCGCTGAATCGGTGGCCCCCTCGCTGTAGAAACCCAGGTGGGTAAGCTTCTCTGCCTGGGTAAGGCCCTGGGCGCGAATCCGGGCTATCTCCTCGGCAAACTCTCCCGGAAGCCAGCGCAAAAAGTCGGCATAGAGCTGGTCCAGCGAGAGCCCAAAAGCCCGGACAAAGGGCTCGTTGAAGTCCTTGAGAGCCAGCATCCCAGCGTTGGCCTCGGTGAAGCGGCGGTAGGCGTCCGGGCCGAAACGCACCTCCAGGTACTTCACCAGCCAAGCACCATAGTTGTAGGCCAGCAGGCCCAGCGGGGGCCAGGTAGTGCGGCTGTAGGCCTGGCGGATCTCGTCCAGGCTGGGAAAGCGCCCCGAGAGAACCATCTGCCGCAGCACCATGCGGGTGGTGGCATCGTTCAGCCGCGAGGCCCCGAGCTTTTTGTACTTCAGGTAAAGCACCGTCCCCTCCACGAAGGGGAAGGGTTTGATGGCGCTTTGGGCCGGGAGCTGGCCGAAGATACGGGTCGACTCCCTGAGGGGGCCCCGCACCTGGGTCAGGTCGAAAAGGTGGGCCACCTCGTGGAAGATAACCGTCTCCCACCAGGAGGAAAGGCGCGGGTTGAACCAGTCGGCCATGCGGAACTGCGCGGTGTAGATACCAACCAGGTTCTGGGTGGGGTCGGCGAAACCGTTGAGAACGTCGCCCACGTCGCCCAGCACCAGGTTGAGCCGGTTGGGGGGCGGCTCGAATTCTTCCCGCAGCAGGGCGTAGGCCCGCTCGGCGTGCAACGCGGCCTCGGCCGCCACCCGCTCCAGGCCCTGGTGGTAGTGGATGTCGAAGTGCTCGGTGCGCAGGGTGAACCAGGCCTGGGTGGGGTTGAACTGGGCCCAGCCCAGGGAAAACAGCAGCACCAGGGAAAGCCAGCGGTGCATGGGCCCAGTATAGCTAGCGCCGCTTTTTGACCAGCCAGGCCTCCTCGGCCACCCCCTCCCGCCAGTTGACTACCCGGGCCAGGGTGAAGAGCAGGTCCGAAAGCCGGTTGAGGTAGCGCAAAGCCTCGGCGTTGACCGCTTCCTGGCGCATGAGGGCCACCACCCGCCGCTCGGCCCGGCGGGCGATGGTGCGGGCCAGGTGCAAAGCCGCCGCCGCGGGGTGGCCGCCAGGATGGACGAAGCCCCGGAAGGGGGGGGCCTCCTCCTGGTAGCGGTCGATCAGGGCCTCGAGCCGGGCCACATCCTCGGCCTCCATCCGAACCAGGTTGCGCTCATAGGGGCTGCCCATCCGGGTGGCCAGGTCGGCCCCCAGGTCGAAGAGAGCGTTCTGCAGGTACTCCAGGTCGGCCTGGATGTCGCGGTGGGCCGGGGGCAGAAGGGAGCGGGCCAGCCCAATCGCGCTGTTGGCCTCGTCCACGGTGCCATAGGCCTCTACCCGGGGGTGGTCCTTGCCCACCCGTTCGGCCCCGTACAGCCCCGTCTCCCCCTGGTCGCCGGTTCGGGTGTAGATCTTCATACCCCCACTCTACCCCTACAGGCTGCCTATAATGTTCGGGGTATGTCCGAGTTCGAAGCCGTGGTGGGGCTGGAAATCCACCTCCACCTCAAGACCCAGAGCAAGATGTTCTGTGGGTGTGCCGCCGACTACTTCGGCGAGGCGCCCAACACCCGCACCTGCCCGGTCTGTTTGGGGCTTCCAGGGGTGCTGCCGGTGGTCAACGCCCAGGCAGTGGAGTTTGGCATCCTCTTCGGCCTGGCCCTCAACTGCCAGATTGCCCCCTGGACCCAGTTCCACCGCAAAAGCTACTACTACCCGGACATGCCCAAAAACTACCAAATCTCCCAGTACGACCTGCCCATCGCCAAGGACGGCTACCTGGAGGTGGAAGGCCGGCGGGTGCGCATCCGCCGCATCCACTTGGAGGAGGACGCGGCCAAGTCGATCCATCCCGAAGGGGCCCCCTACTCCCTCATCGACCTCAACCGGGCCGGTGCTCCTCTCATCGAGATGGTCACCGAACCCGACCTCCGCACCCCGGAGGAGGCCCGCAGCTTCCTCGTCCACATTCGCTCAATCGCCCAAACCCTGGGCATCTCCGATGCCAACCCGGAAGAGGGCAAGATGCGGGCCGACGTCAACGTCTCGGTTCGACGGGTGGGAGCGCCTTTGGGCACCAAGGTGGAGATCAAGAACCTCAACTCCTTCAAAAGCGTAGCCCGGGCCCTGGAGTACGAGATCCGGCGCCAGCAGGAGCTCCTCCGCAGCGGCCGCCCGGTGACCCAGGCCACCTTGGGCTGGGACGAGGCCGCGGGCAAGACCTACGTGCTCCGGCTCAAGGAGGAGGAGGCCGACTACCGCTACTTCCCCGACCCCGACCTGCCTCCGTTGGTGGTGGACGAGGCCTGGCTGAAGCGGCTCAAAACCGCCATGCCCGAGCTACCGGCGGAGAAGTACGCCCGCTACGTGAGGGCCGGGGTGCGCCCCTACGACGCCGAAATTCTGGCCTACAACGCTTCCCTGGCCCGCTTCTTCGACCAGGCCCTGGGCCTTTATACGGGCAACCCCCAGACCCTGGCCAACCTGCTCAACGCTGAGGTGGCCGGCTACCTCAACGAGCAGGGCCTGGAGGTGCAGGCCACCGCCCTCACCCCCCAGAACCTGGCCCGGCTGGCCGCCCTCTTCGAGCGGCGGGAGATCACCAACCGGGTGCTCTCGGAGCTTTTGCCGGAGGTTATGCAGGGGGCTGACCCGGTGCGGCTGGTGGAGGAGCGGGGCCTGCGGGCGGTGGCCGACGAGGGCGCGCTCAGGCCCATCGTAGAGCGGGTGGTGGCGGAAAACCCCAAAGTGGTGGAGCAGGTGCGTGCGGGGAACCTCAAGGCCGCCAACGCCCTGGTGGGACCTATCATGCGGGAGACCCGGGGCACGGCCAAAGCCGACGTGGTCAAGCGAATGCTGGGGGAGATGCTGGGGGTGGAGCTTTGAACTACCAGGAAGCCGGCGTTGACATCGAGCGGAAGGCCCGCACCCTGCAGGCCGCCCGCCGGCGCATCGAGGCCACCTATACCCCGGGGGTGATCCGCGGCCTGGGCGCTTTTGGGGGCATGCTGGCGGTCCCTGAGCTCAGGGGCCTGCGCGAACCGGTGCTGGTGGCCTCCACCGACGGGGTGGGCACCAAGACCCTGCTGGCCGCCCAGACCGGCCGTTACGAGGGCCTGGGCTTTGACCTGGTCAACCACGCGGTGAACGACCTGCTGGTCCAGGGGGCGCGGCCCCTCTTCTTCATGGACTACATCGCCAGCGCCAGGCTGGAGGAAGCGGTGCTCGCTGCAGTGCTGGCCTCGCTGGCCGAGGCTTGCCGGGCGGTGGGCATCCCCCTTTTGGGCGGGGAGACCGCCGAGATGCCGGGGGTCTACCAGGAAGGGGCGCTGGACCTGGCCGGGACCATCGTGGGGGTGGTGGAGCGGGAGCAAATCGTAGACGGCACAAAGGTGCAGCCCGGGGACGTGTTGCTGGCTTTGCCCTCCTCGGGGCTCCACACCAACGGGTACAGCCTGGCCCGCCGGGTATTCGCTGGGTGGGACCTGGAGGCGCCTCGAGGTGAGCTTGAAGGCCGCTCGCTGGCTGAGGCCCTGCTAGAGCCGCACCGCTGCTACCTGGAGGAGGTGAGCCTGCTCCAGCGGGAGGGGGTCGAAATCCGGGCCATGGCCCACATCACCGGCGGGGGGGTCTACGAGAACCTGCCGCGGGTACTGCCCGAGGGGCTCGGGGCCGAGATACAGCGGGGCAGCTTCCCCATCCCCCCCATCTTCCAGCTCATCCGGGAGGCCGGCCAGGTGGAGGAGGGCGAGATGTACCGGGTCTTCAATATGGGTCTTGGTTACATTCTGGTGCTAAGTCCAGCCATGGCCGCCCGGGCCCGGGCCCTACTACCCCAGGCCTACCCGGTGGGATATATCATGGAGGGGTCAGGGGTCCGCGTCGCCTGATACCCTGCCCTCCTATGAAAGAGCTCTGGCTGGTGCGCCACGGAGAAACCCCCTGGAACGCCGAAGGGCGCTTCCAGGGTCACTACGACGTCGGCCTCTCCCCCGAGGGGCTGCGCCAAGCCTACCGGGTGGCTGAGCGGCTGGCCGCCTGCCGCCACCCCTTCGACGGCCTGTACAGCTCCGACCTGCAGCGGGCGGCCCTAACCGCCAAACCCATCGCCGAGGCCCTGGGTCTCACCCCCGTCTACGACCCCCGCATCCGCGAGATCTACGCTGGAGAGCTGCAAGGTCTTTTGCGCAGCGAAAGCGAGCTGCGCTACCCGGAGTTCCACCGGGCCATCCAGCAGGACCCCTGGAACACCAGGCGCCCCGGGGGAGAGAGCATGGCCGACCTGGCCGCGCGGGTGGAGGCCTTTCTAGGAGACCTGCCCGATGGTCGCTTGCTGGTAGTAACCCATGGGGGGGTGATTCGGGCCGCGCTCAAAATCGTGCTGGGGCTGGACAATGGGGCCTGGCGCAGGTTCCAAATCCAGAACACCTCCATCACCCGCCTCCTCTATCCCGAGGGGCTGGCGCTCTCGGTGGGGGATGTGGGCCATCTGGAGGCCTGGGCCGAGGGGCTCATGGACGAGGTGGTCCTTTCCTAGTTATCCTGAGCGGCGTGAAAATTCTGGTGGTCGGTTCTGGAGGGCGCGAGCACGCCCTGTGCTGGAAGGTGGCGCAGTCCCCCCGGGTTACCCAGCTCTACGCCGCCCCGGGCAACCCTGGCATGGCCGAGCTGGCCGAGTGCATTCCCTGGGATGGCGATGTGGCCTGGCTGGCGGACTGGGCGCTTTCGGAGGGCATCGACCTGACCCTGGTGGGGCCAGAAGCCCCTTTGGTGGAAGGAATTGCCGATGCCTTCCAGGCCCGGGGGCTGCGCATTTTTGGCCCCACCCAGAAGGCGGCCATGATTGAAGGCTCCAAGGCGTACGCCAAGGGGCTTATGCAACGGCTCGGGATTCCCACTGCCCGCCACCGGAGCTTCAGCGACCCGCTCGAGGCCCTGGCCTATCTGGAACAGGTGGGGGTTCCCATCGTGGTCAAGGACTCGGGGCTGGCCGCGGGCAAGGGGGTGACAGTGGCCACGGAGCTGCAGCAGGCCCGCCAGGCGGTCCTGAACATCCTATCGGGGCCGGAGCGGGGGGAGGTGGTGATTGAGAGCTACCTGGAGGGCCCCGAGGTCACGGTGCTGGCCCTCACCGACGGGGTCACCATAAGACCCCTGCTGCCCTCGCAGGACCACAAGCGGCTGCTGGACGGCGACACCGGGCCCATGACCGGGGGTATGGGGGCCATCTGCCCCTACCCTCTGGCCCCCGGGGTGCTCAAGGAAGTCGAGGAGCGGATCCTGCGGCCGCTGGTGGACGGTCTGCGGGCCGAGGGCATCGTGTACAGGGGAGTGGTCTATGCCGGGCTGATGCTGACCGACGAGGGCCCCATGGTGCTGGAGTTCAACGCCCGCTTCGGCGACCCGGAGTGCCAGGCCCTGCTGCCCTTGCTGGAGACCGACCTGGTCGAGCTGGCGCTGGCGGTGGTGGAGGGGCGGCTGCATGAGCTCGAGCCCACCTGGCGCCCCATGGCCTCGGCCTGCGTGGTCATGGCCGCCCCCGGCTACCCCGACGCCCCCCACAAGGGGCTGCCCCTGCGCCTGCCCCCCAGGCCGCCCCAAGGGGTGCTCTACTTCCAGGCCGGCACCCGCAGGAGCCCCCAGGGGCTCGTGACCCACGGGGGAAGGGTGCTGAATGTGGTGGGGCTGGGGCAGGACCTGAAAGAGGCTTTGCAGCGAGCCTACGCCGGGGTGGAAGCGGTCGAATTCGAACACGCCGTCTTCCGCAGGGACATCGGGCGGAAGGCCCTGTGGTAGCTAGCCTTCCCGCCGGACCAGGCCCCGCAGAAGCTCCAGGGTCCGCAGGCCCCAGGCCTGCCGGGGGGCCCCTTCCAATACCGGCCAAAGAGCCGCCAGCCCCCGCTCGAGCATCCCCTCGGCCACCCCCAAGGCGTACTCCACGGCCCCGGTCTCGAGCAGGCGGCGGTGCAGCCAGGCCACCTCGCTCGCTGGCTTTTGTGCCCGGGGCATGGCCAGCAGCCGCTCGGCCCGCAAGCGCTCCTCCGGCGGGGCCTGGCGCAAAAAGCGCAGGAGAATCAAGGTGCGCTTGCCCTCCCACACATCGCCCCCAATCTCCTTGCCGTACTTGGCCGGATCGCCCTTTAGGTTCAGGGCGTCATCCACAATCTGAAAGGCTGTGCCCAACAGCATCCCCCCGGCCTCAAAAGCCCCTGGGGGCTCCACCCCGGCCACCAAGGCCCCAAGCCGCAGTGGGGCCACCGCGGTGTAGTAGGCCGCCTTCTGCCCTACCATCTCCAGGTAGTCGGCCTCTTCCAGGTCAAAGCGCCCTTGGGCCATCCAGCTCATCTCCAGGTGCTGCCCCTGGGCGGTAAGCTCCACCAGACGGGCAAACTCCAGCAGCACCTCCCGAGACACCCCGGCCCGGACCAGCAGGGCCCACTGCAGGGCGTGCAGGGCATCGCCCGCGTTCAAAGCCAGGGGCACCCCATAGAGCTTGTGCAGGGCGGGCCGGCCCCGCCGCTCGTCGGAGGCGTCCTCGATATCGTCGTGGATTAGGGCCCAGTTCTGGAAAAGCTCCAGGGCCGCTGCGGGGGGCAGGAGATGGGGAAGCTCGGCCCCATAGGCCAGCCCGGTATACACCAGCAAGGTGCCCCGCAGCATCTTGCCGCCGCGCTCGGGGTAGTCGCGCAGCATCCGGGCATACTCGGCCAGCTCAGGGCGAGAGGCCGCCTCGGGCCGGGGCAGCCAGCCAAGCAGGTGAGCCTGGATGGCCTCGCGCACCTCGGCTGGGGAAAGGGCGGTGGTCATGGAGTAGATACTACCCTGGTGCGGCAGGGAGCGGTGCGCTAGACTTGGCTTTGAGGTGAGAGCATGGGCATTTTGGAGCGACTCTCCCGCCTGATTCGGGCCAACCTGAACGACCTGATTCGCCGGGCCGAAGACCCCGAGAAGATCATCGAGCAAGCGCTGGAGGACATGCGCGCTGCTCTGCGGGAGGCCCGAATGGAGGTGGCCGAGGCCATGGCCGAACTCAGGAAGCTCGAGCGCGAACAGCAAAGCTACGCCGAGCAGGCCGCAGCCTGGGAGCGCAAGGCCGCCGAGGCCCTCAAGGCCGAGCGGGAGGACCTGGCCCGGGAGGCCCTCAAGCGCAAGCAGCAGGCCCAGGCCTTGGCCGAGGGTTTCGCCCAGCAGGTGGCCCAGCAGCAGGCGCTGGTCAACCAGCTCACCACCCAGCTCAAGGCCCTGGAAAGCAAAATCCAGGAGTCCGAGGCCCGCAAAGCCCTGCTCATCGCCCGCAAGAAAGGGGTGGAGGCCGCCGAGACGGTGCGCCGCTTCGAGTCCAAAGTAGACGCCCACAGCGCGGTGGAGGCCTTCGACGAGATGGAGCGCCGCATAGAAGCCATGGAGGACAAACACAAGGCCCTGGCCGAGCTGGACAGAAACGACATCGAGAAGGAGCTCGAGCGCCTGGACGCCAACCGCCAGGTAGAGGAAGACCTGAACCGCCTGAAGCGGGAGCTGGGCCTGGCCTAGGCCGCACGCCCTGGGGTTAAACTAGGGCGATGCGGCTTCTCTGGACCCTTCTCCTGCTGCTGGCAGCCTGCGCCCCGCGCAGCAGCCCAGCCAACGTCCCCCTTATCCAAGGACCAGCAGAGTTCTACCCGGCCCAACCGGGGCTGGACTGGATTTACCTGCCCCTCAGGGCCTCCATCGGCGATCCCCCCATCCGGCTCTCGGTCATCGGGCCCGCCGTCTTCGAAGGCCAGTCGGTCATCCGCTACCGCCTGAGCGGGCGGGGGCTCGAGCGCTCCTATTACCGCCAGGTAGACGCCAGCGGGGTGCGGCTTTGGGGCATCGAGGACTTTGACAAAATCCAGGTGGCCCGCTACACCCCTCCCATCCAGGAGTATCCCCCCCAGGCCAGCTTCGCCGTGGGGGCCCGCTGGGGCGGCCAGACCCGCGAGGTCATCGATCTGCGGGTGAACAACCAGGTCACCCGGGTCAGCGACCGGGTGCTGGAGTACAGCTACACGGTGCTGGGCCGCTCCAACGTGAGCGTGCCGGCCGGCAGTTTCGAGGTCTTCCGCATCGCGGTGGAGTACCGCGACCCCAGGAACCCCAGCCTGCGCGAGAACTTCGAGGTCTGGTTCTTCCCTGGGGTGGGGGAAATATTCACCTCGATGAACTTCTCCGAGCAGGGCGGGCTCTCGCTGGTGGACCGGAACTTCCGCTAGGTGGGTTTGTTCCCTGGAGCACGGCTTTTTGCACTCCAATACCTGATGCTTAGCTGAAGATTGGAGGCGGACGTGGTTTTATCCAAGGTCAACCAGCCGCAAGACCTCAAAAACCTCTCCATCCAGGAACTCCTCCAGCTCGTCGAGGAACTGCGCAGCGAGATTATTCGGGTCTGCGCCCAAAACGGCGGCCACCTGGCCTCCTCGCTGGGAGCGGTAGAACTTATCGTGGCCCTGCACCGGGTTTTCGACTCCCCCCGCGACCGCATTCTCTTCGATGTGGGCCACCAGGCCTACGCCCACAAAATCCTCACCGGACGCAAGGAGGTGTTCCACACCATCCGCCAAGAAGGGGGCATCTCGGGTTTCACCAAGGTCTCCGAAAGCGAGCACGACGCCATAACCGTGGGGCACGCTTCCACCTCTTTGGCCAACGCCCTGGGCATGGCCATCGCCCGCGACACCCTGGGCCAGGACTACCACATTGTGGCCATGATCGGCGATGGCGCCCTCACCGGCGGCATGGCCCTGGCAGCCCTGAACGTTATCGGCGAGCGGAAACCCCGGCTCATCATGGTCCTGAACGACAACAAGATGAGCATCTCCGAAAACGTAGGGGCCCTCAACCGCTACTTCCGCGAGTACCAGACCAAGAAGTGGGTGCAGGATACCCAGAAGTGGGGCCGCCAGATTCTGGAGGGGATTTCGCCCAGGCTCTTTGACCTGGTGGACCGGGCCAAAGAGGCGGCCAAGCTGATGCTGCACCAGGAAAACCCCTTCTACGCCTGGGGCATCCGCTACGTGGGGCCGGTGGACGGGCACGACCTACCGGGGCTTATCCACCTCCTGGAGCAGATCAAGGCCCTCGAGGGGCCCACCCTGCTCCACGCCGTGACGCGAAAAGGCAAGGGCTACGGGGTGGCCGAGGAGGACCCCATCTACTGGCACGGCCCCCCCGGCTTCGACCCCCACAACCCGGTCAAGGTGAGCAAGGGCTACTCCTGGTCGGCGGCCTTCGGCGATGCGGTAACCGAGCTGGCCTACCAGGAGCCCCGCCTCTTCGTCATTACCCCCGCTATGCGGGAGGGCTCGGGCCTGGTGCGCTACTCCCAGACCCACCCTGAGCGGTACTTGGACGTGGGCATCTGCGAGGACGTGGCCGCCACCACCGCCGCCGGGATGGCCCTCAGGGGGCTGAAGCCGATCCTGGCCATC
The DNA here is from genome assembly GCF_003351145.1 of Meiothermus sp. QL-1. Classification (NCBI taxonomy): domain Bacteria; kingdom Thermotogati; phylum Deinococcota; class Deinococci; order Thermales; family Thermaceae; genus Meiothermus; species Meiothermus sp. QL-1. Next base: position 19,549 of record NZ_QQSV01000013.1, read on the forward strand.
TATTCCACCTTCTTGCAGCGGGCCTACGACCAGGTAATCCACGACATTGCCATCGAGAACCTGCCGGTGGTCTTCGCCATCGACCGGGCGGGCATCGTGGGGGGGGATGGGGCCACCCACAACGGGGTCTTCGACATCGCCTACCTGCGCACCATCCCCAACCTGCAGATTGCCGCCCCCAAGGATGCCCTGGAGCTCAGGGCCATGCTCAAAAAGGCCCTGGAGCTGGGCGGGCCCATCGCCATCCGCTATCCCCGCGACAACGTGGAGAAAGCCCCGGAAGGGAGCTGGCCCGAGATCGAATGGGGCCGGTGGGAGGTGCTGAAGGAGGGGCGCCAGGCCTACATCCTGGCCTTTGGCAAGACCCTCAAGTACGCCCTGGAGGCCGCTGGCGACGACCCCGAGGTGGGGGTAATCAACGCCCGCTTCATCAAGCCGCTGGACCGGGTGATGCTAAAACGGCTGGTGCTGGAGGGGTACAAGCTGGTTACCACCGAGGACCACCAAAGGATGGGGGGCTTCGGCAGCGCGGTGCTGGAAGCCCTGAACGAGATGGGCCTCCAAGCCGACATACGCGTGCTGGGGCTACCCGACCGCTTCTTTGACCACGGCTCCATCCCCCGGATGCACCGCGAGGCCGGCATCGACGCCCCGGCCATCCGCGCTGCGCTGGCCGGGATGGGGGTGGGGGCCAGGGTCCCCAGCGGATGAGGATCCTCCCCCTGTTCGCCCGGGCCTACCTGCTGGACACCCCAGCCGGCCCCCTCCTGGTAGACAGCGGCATGCCCCAGGAAAGCCGCAAGCTCCTCCGCCTGCTGGGGGATGTGCGGCCCGCTGCGCTGCTCCTCACCCACCACCACCTCGACCATGCAGGCGGGGCCCGGCTGCTTTGGGAGCTCTACCGCCTACCCATCTACGCCCATCCTTTGGATATCCCCTACCTCAGCGGGCGGCAGCGCCGCCCCGCCTTTCTTCCCATCCCCTGGCTGGGGGACTACATAGCCAACCGCATCCAGCCACTTCCCGAGGAGGCCCTGCGCCCTGTGGAGGAGGCCGAGGAGGTCCTGGGGTGGCGGGTGGTCCACCTACCGGGCCACACCCCAGGGCAGATTGGGCTGTTGCGCCAGGGAGTTCTGCTTGCCGGCGACGCCCTGCGGGTGGGCCCCCGGGGCCCCCAGCCCCCCCCTGCCTTGGTCAACCACGACACCCGAGAGGCACGGCGCACGGTGGAGAAAATCGCCCGGCTCGAGGTTGAGGCGGTCTTCGTGGGGCATGGCCCCCCTACCACCATTGGGGCCGTGCGGACGCTGGCGGAAAGGCTGACCTGAGCCGCTAACGCTGGATACTCCCTTTCTTCACCGGCAAGCCGGCCGCCTCCCAGGCCGAGATACCCCCGGCCAGGTTGTAGACCTCGAAACCTTTTTCCGCCAGGAACTCGGCGGCCCGCAGGCTGCGCTGACCACTCTCGCACTGGCAGATGATGGGGCGGTCCTTGGGCAGGCTCTCCCAGCGCTTGGGCAGCTCGGCCAGGGGCAGGCCCTGCGAACCGGGTATCTTGAGGAGCTTCCGCTCCAAAGGCGTGCGCACATCGATCATAATGGCGCCCGCCCGGAGCTTTTCCTGGGCCTCTTTGGGGCTGATGCGGGGGACGCGGGCACCCAACCCCAGGAGTTTTCCAAGCCAGCCGAACATCGCCTCCAGTCTAGGGGCTGCCTGCCCTTGCCCCATATATCCCCTGGGGGTATAATGGGAGCAATCGGGGGTTTGCCCCGGTGAAGGAGCGTGCGATGTTTTTAGACGAGAAGATCCAATCCCAGGTGCGCAGCATGCTGGCCCCCATCCAAAAGCCGGTGGAGATGGTGGTCTTTACCACCTCGGGCATCACCCTGCCCGGGCAGGAGGTGGGGCTGCAGGAGGAAACCCTGGGCTTGCTTAGGGAGGTGGCGGCCCTGAACCCTAACCTGAGCGTGGAGCAGCGCTCCATCAACTCCGATCCCGAGGCCCAAGCCCTGGAGCTCAGCTACGCCCCCACGGTTTTGCTGCGGGAAAAGGGCTCGAGCCGCCACAACATCCGCTTCCTGGGCCTGCCAGCAGGGTACGAGTTCAGCACCCTGCTCGAGACCCTCCTTATGCTGGGCACCGGGGAGAGCCGGCTTGGGGAAAAGTCGCAGGCCGAGCTGCAGAAGGTCACCAGCCCGGTGCGGATGCAGGCCTTCGTAACCCCCACCTGCCCCTACTGCCCCCAGGCCGTGCTGGCCACCTACAAGCTGGCCTACCACAACCCCCATATCATCGCCGAAGGGGTAGAGGCCAACGAGTTTCCCATCCTCTCCCGCCGCTACAACATCTCCAGCGTGCCCGACACCATCATCACCGGCACCACCCAGCAGCGCATCCTGGGCGGCCAGCCCGAGCGGGTCTTCGTAGAAGCGGCCATCAAAGCCAGTACGGGGGTCATGGCATGAGGGCGTGGCTGTTCCTGGCTCTCCTGGGTCTGGGGCTCGGGCTGGCCCAGCCCCGCATCGTCGGCGTGGAGGACCTAAGAGCAGTGCTCGGCAACCCCAAGGTCTTCATCATCGACGTGCGCACCCCCCAGGAGTTCGCCCAGGGGCATGTGCAGGGGGCGGTCAACTGGCCCTTGCAGGAAATCGAGCGCTGGTGGAGCAAAGTGCCCAAGGACCGCGAGGTCTACATCTACTGCAACACCCAGAACCGCAGCGGCGCAGCAGTACAGTACCTGATGAGCCGGGGCTATCAGAACCTGCGGATGGTGCACGGCGGCATCCAGGCCTGGATGGCCCGCCGGTACCCCCTTGCCCGCTAGGCTATGTCTGCTCCTTTCTTCGAACCCGAGCACAAGACCCGCATCGTGCACCGGCTGCGCCGGCTGGAAGGGCAGGTGCGGGGCCTGCAGAGGATGGTGGAGGAGGACCGCTCCTGCCCGGAAATCCTGACCCTCCTGAGCGGGGTAAAAAGCGCGCTGGACTCGGTGGGGGAAGAGATATTGGAGGCCTACCTGGTCCACTGCCAGGCAACCCCGGGGCCGGTGGTGGAGATGGTGCGGCTCCTGCGCCGGTAGGGGTTTCGGTTCAAAACGGCCTATCCCGCCGGCGACGGCGCCGGGGCCTGCCCGCGCTGGTGGGCTCGGGCAGGCCTCTCAGGCGGGCCTCGAGGGCGCGCATCTGGTCGCGCAGGGCCGCGGCCCGCTCGAAGTCGAGGGCCTCAGAAGCGGCCCACATCTCGCTCTCCAGCTCTTCCAGCAGGCTCTGCAGGACCGCTGGGTCGTCCACAGCGGCCTCCACCGCCTCGGACTCGTAGTTCTCCGGCCGCACCACCTTGCGCACCGACTTCTCCACGGTTTTGGGTACGATGCCGTGCTCACGGTTGTAGGCCTCCTGGATGGCGCGGCGGCGCCGGGTCTCCTCGATGGCTGCCCGCATGGCCTCCGAAAGGGTATCGGCGTACAGGTAGACCTCTCCCCCTGCGTTCCGCGCCGCCCGGCCGATGGTCTGGATGAGCGAGCGCTCCGAGCGCAGGAAGCCCTGCTTGTCGGCATCCAGGATGGCCACCAGCGAGACCTCGGGCAGATCAAGCCCCTCCCTGAGCAGGTTGATTCCCACCAGGGCGTCAAAGTAACCCAGCCGCAGGTCGCGCAGTAGGGCCTGGCGTTCGAAGGCGTCCAGCTCGTGGTGCAGGTAGCGGGCCCGCACCCCGTGCTCCACCAAGTAGGCGGTGAGTTCCTCGGCCATGCGCACGGTGAGGACGGTGACCAAGGTGCGCTCGCCCCGCTCGGCCCGCTGACGGATGGCCGCCATCAGGTCCTCGATTTGGCCCTGGGTGGGCTTGACCGTGACCAAGGGGTCCAGAAGCCCAGTGGGGCGGATGATCTGCTCCACCACCCGCCCCGAGACCTCGAGCTCGAAGGGCCCTGGGGTGGCCGAAACGAAGACCACCTGGGCCACCCGCTCCAAAAACTCCTCAAAGCGCAGGGGGCGGTTATCCAGGGCGCTTGGCAGGCGAAAGCCGTAGTCCACCAGGGTCTTCTTGCGCATGTAGTCGCCGTTGTACATGCCCCGCAGCTGCGGCACGCTCACATGCGACTCGTCCAGGAAGACCAGGTAGTCCTCGGGGAAGTAGTCCAGCAGGGTGTAGGGCGGCTCTCCCGGGGCCTTGCCGGAGAGGAAGCGGGCGTAGTTCTCGATGCCAGGGCAGGTGCCCATCACCTCCAGCATCTCCAGGTCGTAAAGGGTGCGCTCCTTGAGGCGCTGGGCCTCCAAAAGCTTGCCCTCGGCCTCGAAGTAGCGCAGGCGCGCCTCGAGCTCCCGGCGAATCTCGGGAATGGCCTGCTTCAGGCGCCACTCTGGGGTGGCGTAGTGGGTGGCGCTCAGAAGTACGAAGCCCGGCAGATCCCTAAGGCGCGTTCCCATGACGGGGTGCACCACCGTGATGCGGTCAATGGTCTCCCCGAAAAGCTCAATCCGCAGGGGCTCCTGCTCGTAGGCCGGCCAGACCTCCACCACCTCCCCCCGCGCCCGGAAACGCCCCGGCTCGAGCTGCAGGTCGCCCCGCTGGTACTGCAGCTCCACCAACCGCTCCAAGAGGGCCTCGCGGGGGTAGGTCTGCCCCACCTCCACCACCAGGCTCATCCTGCGGTACTCCTCGGGGCTCCCCAGGCCGTAGATGGCCGAAACCGAGGCCACCACAATTACATCCCGCCGGGTGAGGAGGCTGCGGGTGGTGGAGTGGCGCAGCCGCTCAATCTCGGGGTTGATGGAGGCGTCCTTCTCGATGTAGAGGTCCCGGCCCGGCACGTAGGCCTCGGGCTGGTAGTAGTCGTAGTAGCTGATGAAGTACTCCACCGCGTTATCCGGGAAAAGCTCCCGGAACTCTTGCGAAAGCTGGGCCGCCAGCACCTTGTTGGGGGCCAGCACCAGCGCAGGGCGCTGCAGCCGCTCCACCACCTTGGCCATGGTCACGGTCTTGCCCGTGCCGGTGGCCCCCAGGAGGGTGACATAGCGCTCCCCGTTTTGCAGCGCCTCCACCAGGGCCTCGATGGCCTGGGGCTGGTCGCCTTTGGGTTCGGGGCCTCGGTAGCGGAACATACGCACCAGCCTACCCCTTGGGGCGGCCTTCTGCTTATGCCAGAATACAATCCCTAAGAGGGCCGGCGGGTCCGGCCATCCAGGGTGAGCAGGGGCCCGTAGAGGTCGGGGCGGCGGTCGCGAAAGAAACCGAAGCCGGCCCGAAAGCGGCGGGCCGCCTCCAGGTCCAGCTCGGCCAGCAAGATGGTCTCCTCGCTGCGGCCGGCCTCGGCCAGCTTGTTGCCCATGTAATCGGCGATGAAGGAGGAGCCGTAATAGGTTTGGACATGCCCCTCCACCACCTCGGTGCCCACCCGGTTGGCCGCGGCCAGGTAGCACAGGTTGGCCACCGCATGCCCAATCATGGCCCGCTGCCACATTTCCTTGGTGTCGATGCCCCCGGCCTCGGGGGGCTCGGAGCCAATGGCCGTGGGGTAAAGCAGGATCTCGGCCCCCTGAAGCACCAGGCTGCGGGCGCACTCGGGGTACCACTGGTCCCAGCAGATGCCTGCCCCCACTTTGCCGTAAGGGGTGGTGAAGGCCAGAAAACCGGTGTCCCCCGGGTTGAAGTAGTACTTCTCCTCGTAGCCGGGCCCGTCAGGGATGTGGGACTTGCGATAGACGCCCTGTATCTCGCCTTCTGGGCTAATCAGGGCCAGGCTGTTGTAGTAGGCCTGGCCGGCCCGCTCGAAAAAGGAAACCGGCAGCACCAGGCCAAACTCCTGCGCCAGGGCCTGAAACCGGGGAAGGAAGGGGTGGTCCTCCACCGGGTGGGCCAGCGCGAAGTAGGTTTCGCGCTCCACCTGGCAGAAGTAGAGGCTCTCGAAAAGCTCCGGCAGCAGCACCACCTGGGCTCCCATGGACGCGGCCTGCCGCACCATCTGCAAGGCCTTTTCTACGTTGGCCTCGCGCTCGGGCTGCATGGCCATCTGCACCACCGCCAGCCGGGTCATGGCCTCCTCCCCTCTCCCACCGGCTGCTGCTGGGTGATGCAGTGGAAACTACCCCCGCCGGTGATCAGGTAGCGGCTCTTTAGCCCCAGCACCGTGCGGCCCGGGAACAAAGGCCGCAGAATCTCCAGCACCCTTTCATCGTGAGGGTCGCCGTACTGCGGCACCAGCACCACCCCGTTGGCGATGTAGAAGTTGGCGTAGGTAAGGGGCAGGCGCTCCGTCCCGAGGTAGCGGGGGTTCCTGGGCAGGGGCAGCTCGACGATGCGGAAGCCCCCCAGGCTTTGCAGAATCTCGAGGTTCTCCTGCAAGGGGCGGTGGTTGGGGTCGTCGGGGTCCAGGGCCACCGAGGTCACCAGGGTGGTGGGGGCGGTAAAGCGGGTTAGGGTGTCGATGTGGCCGTCGGTGTGGTCGCCCTCCAGGCCCTCACCCAGCCAGATGACCGTGTCCACCCCCAGGTAGTGCCGCAGGTAGTCCTCGAGCTCCTCCTCGTGCAGATGGGGGTTGCGCTTGGGCGAAAGGAGGCACTGCCGGGTGGTTAGGCAAAGCCCCAGGCCGTTGACCTCCAGCGCTCCCCCCTCCATCACGATTCCAGGGCGGAAGAGGGGGATGCCCAGGCGACGGGCCATCTGCTCGGGCATGTTTCTATCCCGCTCGGCCGGGTACTTCTGGCCCCAGCCGTTGAACTCCCAGGCAACCCCCGCCAGCCCTTCCTGGTCGGGTCGGGTCAGGAAAGTGGCCCCCGAGTCGCGCAGCCAGAGGTCGTCGTGGGGGATGCGGTGGAAACGGATGTTACCCGAAAGGCGGTTTTTAGCATCCTGCTCCGACTCCTCGTCGTGCACCACCAGCTCCACCCGCTCGAAGCGGGCCAGGGTGTTCACGAACTCGGCCAGCTCGGCCCGCACCGGCTCCAAATAGCCCAGCCACTTTTCGTCGTCGTAGGGCCAGGCCGTCCAGGTGGCGGCGTGGGGGGCCCACTCGGGCGGCATGCGGAAGCCCAGGGCCCGGGGGGTAAGGGTCTGCTCCACAAAGAAAAGAGTATAGCACTAGGCCAAGGCCGCCTCGAGGTCGGCCCACAGGTCCTCCACATCCTCGATGCCCACGCTCAGGCGGATGAGGGTGGGCGGAAGATGCTCCTGGCCGGGGATGGCTGCACGGCGCTCGAGGCTCGACTCCACCCCACCCAGGCTGGTGGCGTGGCGGATGAGCTGAACCCGGGCGCAAAGGGCCTCGGCCCGCTCCACCCCGCCCCGCAGCTCGAAGGCAACGATGGTGCCAAAGCCCTTGAGGCTCCTTCGGGCCAGGGCATGCTGGGGGTGGGAGGGCAGGCCCGGGTAGTGCACGCGGGCTACCCGGGGGTGCTGCTCCAGCCGTTCGGCCAGGACCTGGGCGTTGTGCTGGGCCCGCTCCAGCCGCAGCGCCAAAGTGCGGGCCCCCCGGGCGGCCAGAAAGGCCTCTAAAGCCCCAGGGACAGCCCCGTTCAGCTCCCGCACCTGGCGCAGGGCTTGCAGCAAGGCTTCGTCTCGGACGCTAACCACCCCCGCCAGCAGGTCGGAGTGGCCCCCGATGAGCTTGGTGGCCGACTGCACCGAGAAGCTGGCCCCCAGGGCCAGAGGCTGCTGGTTGAGCGGGGTGGCGAAGGTGTTGTCCACCGCCACCCAGACGCCCCTCAGCCGGGCGGCAGCACAGATGGCCTCCAGGTCGGCCAGCCGCAGAAGCGGGTTGGAAGGGGTCTCGAGCCAGAGCAGTTCAGCCTCGGCCGCGGCTTTCACCCAAGCCTCGGTATCCTCCAGCGAAATTTGCCTCACCCGCCAGCGACCCCGGGCAGCCCCCGCCAAAGCCAGGTTCGTCACCCCCTGGTAGCAGCTTTCGGGCAGCACCACCCGCGCCCCCTGCGGAAGGAGTTCAAAAACCGCTGCCACCGCCGCCATCCCGGAGGCAAAGGCCACCGCCTGGCCCCCCTCGAGCCCCCCCACAATAGCCTCCAGCACCTCCCAGGTGGGGGTGCCGTCGCTGCGGGCATAGGCCCGGGCCTCCCCGCGCAGGTAGTTGGAGGCCAGAACCAAAGGGGTGTTGAGGGGTTCGCCCGGGCGAGATGGGCGGCCCGCCGCTACCAGCCAGGAAGCAGGCCTGAGCCTGCGGGGGTTGTCCATGGGGCCGATTCTACCCTAAGGCCTGGCCTCGCCCCTGAGCACCCGCCGGACGGCCTCGGGATAGGCTCGGTGCTCCTCGGCTAGAATACGGGCGGCAAGGCTCTCCTCGGTATCCCCAGGCAGCACCGGTACCCGGCGCTGCAAAACGATGGGCCCGGTATCCACCCCTGCGTCCACAAAGTGCACGGTACAGCCGCTCTCCGAAACCCCTGCTGCCAGCGCTTGGCGCTGCGCGTGAAGCCCGGGGAAGGCGGGCAGCAGCGAGGGGTGGATGTTCAGGAGGCGGCCGTACCAACGGGCCACGAACTCGGGCGAGAGAATGCGCATGAATCCGGCCAGCAGCACCAGGTCGATGCGGCGCGCCTCCAACAGGCGGTGGGCTGCCTCTTCAAACCCTGCCCGGCCCTTCCAGGGAATGTGCACCGCCTCTACCCCCGCCCGCAAGGCCCTCTCCAGGGCCGGGGCCTGGGGCTTGTCCGAGACCACCAGCACCACCTGGCCCAAGGAGTCCCCGCAGGGAAAGGCCCGCAGCAGCGCCTCTAGGTTGCTGCCCCGCCCTGAGGCAAAGACCGCCAGGCGTGCAGGCCGGTCAAGCGGAAAATAGCTCATTCCGCTCTCCAATCCCATACACTGGACAGGCCGGCATCCATGCGAGCTCTTCCCCGGTTGGGGTGTCCCTCAGGCTGGTCATGCCCCCAACATACCACCGGAAAAGCGCTCAGAGCCGTTCCTGCAACCACTCGGGCGTAATCCGGAGGAAGAAGCTGTTGAGCTGGGTGTAGGTGCCGGTAAGCAGCAAAAGCCCCACCGCAATCAGCACCAGCCCGGCCACAATCTCCACCGCGTGGGAGAGCCGGGCGGCGCGGCGCAGAAAGGCTCGAGCCCGGTCGGCAAACAGCGCCACCAGTAGAAAGGGAACCGCCAGCCCCAGGATGTAGGCCAGCAGGAGGTGAATCCCCTCCCCCGTGGCCGTCAGGGTCAGGATGCCCCCCAGGATGGGCCCGATGCAGGGGGTCCAGCCCAGCCCCAGCACCACCCCCAGCACGAAAGCTCCCCAGGGCCGGTCGGTGGGGCCCTCGTAGCGCAGGTTGACCCCCCACCTAGGCCGGAGGCCCAGCATGTAGAGCCCGAGCAGGATGAGCACCACCCCCCCCACCCGCCCCAGCAGGTCGCGGTACTCAAAGAGCAGTCCCCCCAGAAGAGTAAAGGGCAGCCCCAGGAGGAAGAAGATGGTCGAGAAGCCCAGCACAAAGAAGACCGCATTCCTGAGCGGCCGCCCCTGCTGGCCCCCCAGGTAGAGCAAATAGGTGGGCACCAGGGGCAGTACGCAGGGCGAGAGGAAGGAGAGCACGCCTGCTAAAAAGGCAATGGGGAGGCTGAGGGTCATATACTAGGCTCGAGGCAGCTCCTCGAAGATGTTGGTCCAAACATTGATCACCTGACCACCACCGCTGGTCAGACCGGTCTCAATGGTCTTGACCACCTCGAGCGAGCGCATATCCAACTTGTAAAGGTTACCATCCGCATTAGAAAGATAACCAAAGCGCCCGTCCTTGGTGAAAACTACATGGCCCATCCGACCTTTGCCAATCACCAGGTCCTTGAGAGTACGCAGGCCCGGGATATCAATTACGGTGATTACGTTGTTGCCGTAGTTGGTGGCAATAGCCCGGCGACCATCGGGCGTGTTGTAAGCGTGGCCCACCCCAGTGCTGGCACAGCTCAGCCGGTGCACCAAGCGCTTGGTACGGGCACCAAAGAAGGCCACCTCCCGGCCTCGAAGGTTGTTGCCAGGCCCACGGTTGAGGGCCATGAAGTAGCGGCCATCCTGGGTGAAATTCCCGTGGTGGGCCTCCACCGCATCTTCTCCAATCAAGGGCATCTCCATACGGGCTATCACCGGTAGGTCGGGCCGGGTCAGGTCGTAGACCACGATACCAGGCCTCACCTGGGCGTTGCCCTCATGGATGAGCCAGAGCTCTTTGCCATCGGGACTAATGCAAGGATAGTGGGGTACGCTGGGGGAGGGAAAAGTACGCACCGACCAGTCTGCCGTGTCCACTACCACCAGGCGGTCGTCCACCCGGTCCAGGGTATAGAAGAAGCGGCTGTCCCAGCTCCAGGCGTTGTGCATCGAGGTTACGCCCTTGGGCTGGTTCTGCACAGGTATCTCTATGGTTTTCTCGATGCTATCGTCGCTAGTCCGAATGAAAACCAGCCGAAGCTTGCCCTCGCTCAACCCCCAGTGGTCCACGCCCACCCGCCTACCATCGGGGCTCACCAGGCCGTGCTTGGGACGGTTGCCCGTTTCCAGCACCTTGGCCACCCGCAGGTTCCGCATATCGAGCACCACCAACCGGGTCTCCCCTTCGCCGGCCCCGCTCACATAGACCTTGGTGCCATCGGGGGTCATGCTGCCTAGGGTAGCCCCCCGAGCAGTGTCTAGGCTGGCCACCACCTGGTCGGTACGCGTGTCCACTATGAAGGCCTTGGCATTGGCGTTGAGGAAAACCACGTAGTCCGACCAGACTACCGAACCGACCTGAGCCCGCCCCTGCTGGGCAGGCTGGGCTGCCGCGATTGCAGCCGCACCCAGGGTCTTCAGCACCGTGCGACGGTTGAGCTCTGGCATAGCCCCTCCGTGGACCCGAAAACAAACACTTATCCCACCACCGGACAGCTTGTGGGCACCCGGGTGTGCTCGGCGTACGGGATCACCGTGGCCCGGGTCACCTCCTCCCGCGCCCGGGCCACGGTGCGGAACAGGTCGCGCAGGTTCTGGCTTTGGGCGCGGAAGAATTCATCGAACTGGGGGTTGCCCAAAAAGCCCACCGCGTAGGTCTCGTCCTTGGCGGCATCGTGCTCTAAGACCACCGCGGCCAAGGCGTGGGGGGCAGGGCCGCCCCTCACCTCGCCCCCACGGGTCACATCAAAGGAGGAAAGGTGGGCGCAGCAGACCAGGCGGGGTCCCCGGTTCCCCTCCGGTTTGTAGTAGCCCATGGCCCCTAGGTTGGGGGCAGCGTAGCTGTAGCCATGGTTGCAGATGCTGGTGTAGGCCACCACGCTCCTGCGGGGGCCCACCCCCCCCGGCCAGCGGTAGTTCCTGCCATCGGGCATTCGCACCTCCACCGGAGAAAGCTCGGCATCCACGTTTACCAGGATGTTGGGGGTACCGGCGAAGGGGTAGGGGAAGACGAAGGGCTCATGGGGCCTGAGGGTGCTGAGCTTGAAGGGCTTACCCTCTTTGTCTACCAGAAGGGCCCGCTGGAAGTTGGTGGCGCTGGTCTGGGCCCGGACGAACTCGAGCATCCCCAAGGGGGAAAGCTTGAGGAGCAAGCCCAGGGAGACCCCCCGGTTCAAAAGGTCGAGAAAGTTTCGGCGATTCATCGGGTACCTCTAGGGAAGCTTAATCCAAGGGAAGCGCTTCTGGGTGGTGGGGTCGAGCTCCAAAAGGGCCCGGGCCGGCATCTGCACCTTGGGCAGGGTCTGGGCATTCATGGGCTCGGAGCCATCGATGATACCGTTCTGGTAGAGCAGGTAGGCCACCAGGGCGTAGACCTCGTCGTCGGTGAGGGTGCCCGGGGCCTGGAAGGGCATGGCCCGGCGAATGTAGTCGAAGAGGGTGGTGGGGTACTGCCAGTAGTTGCCGATTACGAAGTCCACCGGGTCCACGTCCTTGGTCACCGGGAAAGGTTCACCCACCAGCCGGTTGAAAACCCCCCCCTGGCCGTTGGCCCCGTGGCAGCCCAGGCACTGGGCGTTGTAGACCTTCTCCCCCTCGTCCACGGTGCCCTCCCCCGGGGGCAGGCCGCGCCCATCGGGCAGAATAGAGGGGCGGATGTTCCAGCGCTCAACCTCCTGCGGGGTAAGGGGGGTGCCGATGCGGTAGCGGCCCTGGCCCACCGGCTGGGCCAGCACCCAGGCCAGCAGGCCCAGGGCCAGGAGAAGCAGAGGCAAACGCTTCACGACTCACCCCCACAACCACCCAAGCCCACCGCCCCCAGCCGCCGCGGGGCCAACGAGGCCGAAAGGGTCTTATCACCGTTGACCACCTTGCCGTCGGTCTGGATGCGCCAGGCCTGGATAGCGTTGTAGTGGTAGCGGTTGTTGCGGGCCCAGCGGGCGAAGAATTCCTCCTGGGTGGGCTGGGCGTTGCCTTTTTCATCCCAGGCCCGGCTCATGATCACGGTCTCCTTGCCATCCCAAACCCATGGCAGCTTGAAGCGCACCACCGAGAGGGGGTCTGGAGAGGGCTCGAGGCTGGCCCGCCGCCAGGTCTGGCCCCCATCCAGCGAAACCTCTACCCGGACGACCCGGCCGTGCCCGCTCCAGGCCAGGCCGCGGATCTCGTGGAAGCCGCGCTCGATCTGCTGCAACCCCGAGGGGTAGGTGATGATGGACTGCGGGTCCATGATCCAGGTGAAGGCATGGATCTTGCCATCGGCCATGGTGTCGGTGTACTCGGAGGTCTCGTCCTTGCTCATCACCGGCATGTCCGTCACCTGGATGCGCCGGAGCCACTTGACCATGATGCTACCCTCCCAGCCCGGCACCACCAGCCGCAAGGGGTAGCCCTGCTCAGGGCGCAGGGCCTCGCCGTTCTGGGCGTAAGCCACCAGCACATCGTCCAGGGCCTTCTCCAAAGGCAGGCTCCGGGTGTAGGCCGCCGCGTCGGCCCCTTCGGGAATCAGCCAGCGGGCCCCCTCCTTGATGCCGGCCTCCTTCAGGAGAATGGCCAGCGGCACCCCGGTCCAGGAGGAGTTGGAGACCAGCCCGCGGCTGCGGGTGGCGGTGAGGGTCATGTCGGGGGGGTTGCGGTAGCCGTTTTGCCCGTTGCCCGCGCACTCGATGAAGAGGGTGCGGGTCACCGAGGGCAGGCGTTTGAGGTCGGCCAGGGTGAAGATGAGGGGCCTTTCTACCATCCCGTGGATGACCAGCCGGTGCTCAGCGGGGTCGATGGTGGGCACCCCCCCGTGGTGGCGCTCGAAGTGGAGCGAGCTTGGGGTGATAACCCCGTCGAGCTTGTCCAGGGGAGTAAAGTTGGCCCCCGAGTGGCGGGTGCGCAGGTTGGGCGAGATGTAGCGGATTACATGCTTCTCAAACTCGCTGCGCTCGCCGTACTCCCGCAGCTCGGCCCCCAAAAACCGCATGGGCTCGAAAGCCTTCTCCGAGAACTTCTCTCCTTGGGCCAGACCGCCGGAAAGCTTCACAAAAGCCCCCGCAGCCGCGCCCTTGCTCAAGAGTTGCAGCAGCTTGCGTCGATTCATCCCACGTCCTCACGAAGAGGGTGGGGCCTGGCCCCACCCCGGCCCCCGGCTCAAGCCCCAGGGCCGAACATGTCGCTCCAAAGACCGCGGGCCCACTCGAGGCCGAGGGCCCCGTTGGGCTTAGACCGGTTGTTGTCCACTGTGGACTGCTGGCGCACCTGGCGGGCCGCCGCGTCCCAGTCGTGCTTGTGCGAGACCCAGATAGCCTCCTCGTTGCTCACGAAGCTATAGCAGACGTTGTCGGGAAGGGGGTTAGGAATCTCGTCCAGGCGCTTGCCGGCAATCCGCTGGGCGATGTGCTCGGCGACGATCTTGCCATCGTTGTAGGCCACCTGACCGCTCTTGGGGAAGGGCGCGTTGCCGATTACGTCGCCAATCACGTAGACCCGGTCGTCTACCTCGGAAAGGAAGGTGGGCAGGCGCACATTGGCCCAGCGGTCGCCGAGCCCGGCCGTGCGCACAATCTCGCCCGCCTTCATGGGGGGGATGATGTTGGCCAGGTCGAACTTGAACTCGCCAAGCGGGGTCTTGACCTCCTTCTTGCCGTAGTCGATGGCCGTGACCTCAGCCTGGGGGATGTACTGGATGTAGTCCTTGTACAGGTCGTTGTAGGCCGCAGTGAAGCCCGGCCCCTTGGAGATGGGACCAGGGTTGGCATCCAGTACAATCACCTTGCCCTTGATGCGGTTGGTCTTGAGGTAGTAGGCCAGCAAAGCGGCCCGCTCGTAGGGGCCCGGGGGGCAGCGGTAGGGAGGGCGAGGAATAGCCAGCACGATATCGCCCCCCTCGAAGTTGTCGATCTGACGCTTCAGGGCGATGTGCTCCCAGGGTTTGAAGCCCACCGGCAGGAACTGCCTGACCTCGCTGTAGCCCTGGATGGCCTCGTACATGTAGTCGATGCCAGGCGAGACCACCAGGTAGTTGTAGAAGATGATGCCACTGGTGGTGCGCACATAGCGGCCCGCACGGTTGACCTCGATGGCCCGCTCGTTGACGATGGTGACCCCGGCTTTCGCCACGTTGGCGTAGTCAAAGACGATGAAGTCCAGGTCCTTTACCCCACCCAGGTAGAGGTTGCTCATGGGGCAGGACATGAAGGCGGGGTTCTTCTCGATGAGCACCACCTCGATGTTGGGGTTCTTGCGCCGCAGGTGCCGGGCCGTGCTCACCCCGCCCCAGCCCCCACCGATGATCACCACCCGGTTGCCCCGGGCCGGCCCCAGCACGCTGGAGGGCTTGCTGAAGAATTCCTGTGCGAAGCCGCTGCCCGCTACCGCTGCACCCGCCGCCACACCAGCTTTCAGGAGCTTCCGCCGCGTTACCTTGCTCATAGTTCCTCCCAGACAGCCCAAGCGTATCGGGGATACCCCCGCGATGCCTCCTGCCTGCTTGAGCTTGTCATAAGCTTATCAGATTCTCCCCAAGAGAGTTCACTGGCCCGGACGGTAGGGCTGCCCCCCCACAGCCTCCAGGATCTGGCTCATCACCCGCTTTGCCTCCTGCAGCATGGCCATGGTGGGCTGGCTCTGGGCCACCCCTGGCATAATGCCCATCAGCATGGGTTCAATGGCCCCCACCAGGGCCCCACCCGGCATGGGCATTACGAAGAAGCGGCAGGGGGCAGCGAACCCCCCCGCCGGCTGGGTCATGAACATCTGGTAGGCCCACTCGCTCTTGCAGGGGTGGATGCCGATTACGTTGCCCATCCTCACCGCGGGCAGAACGTTCAGGCCGTTGCTCCCTAGCTCGCTTTCGATAAGCAAGGCCAGCTCCTCGGGGTTGCCGCCCTCCACCCGGTAGAGCATGGCCGGCATCATCCCCGAGCGGGGGTCGGGCATCATGGCTGGGGCCACCCTGTAGGGCAGGCCCACGCTGGCGATCACGGCCTTGAGCCTGGCCCCCAGCAGGCGGCTTTTGGTGTTCTTGACCCCCAGCATCCCAAACATCAGGTCGGGGTCAAAGGTGCCCACCGTCACCGCCCCCCGCCGCGCGGTGTGAAGGTAGACCGTGGGGGGCAGGATGATGGCGGTCATGAAGTTTTCCTGTATCGCCGCCAAAGTGCCCTCCTCGGGCTCCAGAACCATGAGGAGGTAGTCGGGGAAGTCGGCCTTAAAGTTCTTGACCTGGCCCCCCAGGTTCAGCGTCCGGGCCACCTTGAGGCCCTGCGCGGTGAGGGCCGCCTCAACCCGGCCCTGGGCTTCGGCCAGGCTCACCCCCCGGAGGGTGGTCTCCAGGGACTGGGCCAGCGAAAAAGAGCACAGTAGAGCAAAGGCAGCCAGCAAGCGTAGTTTCATTCCACCACCCCTTCAAGGTCTTTCCACCGGAAGGCCCTGCTCGAGCCAGGCCCGGTAACCTCCGTTCAGGTTCTTGACCTCGGTGTACCCCAAGGCCCGCAAGTAGGCCGCAGCCACCGCGCTCACATGCCCGGTGCCGCAGTAGACCAGGATGGGCTTGGTCTTGTCCTTGGGCAAAGCGGACAACCGGTCTGGGAGCTGGCCGATGTGGATGTGCACCGAGCCCGGGATAAAGCCCCTCGAGCGCTCCTCAGCGGTACGCACGTCCAGGATAAAGGGCTCGAAGACCTCCACGTAGTCCTTGGCCTCGGCCACATAGAGCAGGTAGCTAGCCGGGTTGACCTTCTTGATAAAGGCCCCCATCTGCAGCAGGGCACCTGGGGTCATCTCCTGGGCAAACACGAGGCCACCCCAGAGCACCAGCAGTGCAAGGCCCCTACGCATACATCCCTCCCTCACCGGGTAAAGCCCGGCATCTCGGTGAACCGGTTCCGGCCCTTGGTGGCCTCGGCCAGCATGTACATGGAGAGAGCGATGTAGGGCTCGGAGTAGTAAGCGGGCGGATGGATGCCCACCGACTCGTAGCAGAAAGCAATGCGGTCCTGCAGGGTGTAGAGCTTGTCGGCCTCAAAGCGGTAGGCCGGCCACTCGTTGGAGAGGCCCTGGCGCGGGCTGCGCACCGGCGAGAGCCGCACCTTGCGGCCTGCGTAGGCGTCGTGGCAGATCGAGCAGTTCATGTCGCGGTCGCCGGCCCGGTGGAACCAAAGCTCCCGCCCCAGGTTGTACATGGCAACCTCCTGCGAGGTGCGGGGCACCACGTTAATGGGCATCTCGCTCGATTTGGAGGCCACGTAGGCCACCAGGGCCTTGACCTCATCCCGCTTGATCTCCTCCATTTTGAAGCCCTGGAGCCGCACCATGCAGCTCACGATGCGGGTCTCCAGATCTTCCACCCGCCTGGTATCGGCGAAGTAGCGGGGAAGCTGGGTCAGGGCACCCTCGAGCTTCCCCGGGCCCAGGCCAAAATCGCAGGCCTCGAGGCTGGCCTGCTTGGGCCCCCGCTTGGCATAGAAGAGCTCCTCGCCCTGCGCTGCGTAGAGCTCGCCGGGCAGAATCCCCGCGGTCTGGCGGAAAAGCTCCCGCTGGCGCTCGGCTTCCTTGTAGGGGTCGAGCTGCTGGCCCTGGGTGAAGGCAATGCCCAGCCCAATCCCCAGCAAGGCCAGCCCCAACACGAGATACAAGCGATTCTTGCGCATACTCACCTCTTGAGGTTGGCGTTGACCGGCGAGGCCGGGTCGAGCAGGAAGGCCACGATGTGGGCGGTGTCCTCCGGGGTCAGAATCCCGTGGTAGCCGGCCCGGTACATGAGCGAGCAGGGCATGGTGGCCCAGGCGTTGTAGATTTTTTCGTAGGTATAACGCACCACGGCCTCGCTGGTGCCGCGAGCACCGTAGCCCACCAGCCCGGGCCCCATATTGCCCGCCCCGGGCTCCCGCGGATCACCGGTGTGGCAGGCGTAGCAGTTGCCCTTGCGGGGGTTGGTGAAAAGCTCCTCGCCCTTCTTCCAGTCTCCCATCAGCCGGCCGTCGGCAGGATACTTGATAAGCTTCTTCTGCCGCTCCAGAAAGGCCGGCACCAGTTCGGGGGGAAGCTTGTCGCGGTACTGCGAACAAAGGGCCTGGTCGGGGTCCTGCTGCATGCTCTTCTGAAACTCAGCCCCCCCGCTCTGAATGACCTGGTTCACCCGCTGCTGGAAGGGGCTTTGCTGCGAGAGGGCCACCCCCAGCAATGCTGCCAAAAGCCAAAACAGGAGCCTTTTCCTCAACACGTCCGTACAACCTCCTTAGCTCGGCAACACATAACGATGGTCCAGCACCCGCATGCTCGGGCGGGGCGGAATGTTGACCACTTTGACCTGGCGTATGTAATCGGCCAGGATCTCGTAAACAGGCTTCGGGGCGTACTTCTCCAGAAGAGTGCCGGCCCTCTGCAGCCGCCCCCCGTAGGAAGCCACCACATACTCCCGGTTGGGGTCAAGCCGCCGCCCCCGCACGGCCACATTGCGGATACGCTGACCGGAAGGGGCGTTCACCACCAGGTCGTAGGCCAGGCCGTACACCCGGCTCATATCCCCTCCCTGCTGGTAGAAGGGGTCGGGGTTGAAGGCGTTGGCCGCCACATCCTCCAGCACGGCCAGAAGCCGCTCACCCTTGAGTTTGAAAACGTAGACCTCAGGGTAGGTAAAGGCGGTATAAGCCAAAAGCCGGTCCATGGTGATGGACTCCCCTGGCAGGATGGCGGTGCCCCAGCGGGTGCCTGGGCTGAAGGCCACCTCCACCTCGGGGTAGAAAGCCTGGATAGCCCGGCCTGCGAGTTCGTCGAAGGTAGAGTAGGTGGAGTCGCGCTTGTAAAGCAGGGTGCCCGCGGTGCCCAGCACCTCGTCCAGGTAGGCTTTGTGAGGGGCATAGGCCTGCTCCACGAAGGCCACCAGGTCGGCCTCGGGTTTGATCAGGTTGCTGGCTGCGGGCAGCACAGTTTGGCGAATCTCCTCGATACCCCCCTTCCTGAGCTTCAGGTCCACCCGGATCACCGCCTTGCCCGCCGCCCCACCCGCCACCAGCCAGGTGTTGCCAAAGCGGGCTGGGCGGGGGGTGTAGTCGTGGGTGTGGCCGGTCAGGATCAGGTCTATCCCCTTCACCTTCTCAGCAATGGCGGAGTCCAGCGGCACCCCGTTGTGGGAGAGGAGCACGATGGCATCCACCCCCTTGCCCCGCAGCTCGTCCACGTAGCGCTGGAGCTCGTGCTCCCGCACCCCGAAGGAAAGCCCCTCCGAAAACTCCTCGGGGTGCGAGACCTTCACGTAGGGGAAGGTGGAGCCAATGATCCCCAGGCTGTAGCCCCCGACCTCGTGAATGCGGTAGGGCTCGTAGATGGGATCGCCAAAGAGGTCGTCCACGATGTTGAAGCTGATGACCTGGGCCTTGAGCTCCTTCACCAGCTCTTCCACCCGGGGCCGGCCTAGGGTGTACTCCCAGTGGAAGACCATGTGGTCGAAGCCCACCCGGTTCATCCAGTCCACCATCACCTGGCCCCGGGTCAGCAGGGAGATGCCGGAGTTGGTCCAGGTATCCCCCCCATCAAGCACCAAGGTGCGCTTCTCCCCAGCCATGGCCCGCTGCTGTCGAATCAGGGTGCCCACATAGGCCCCCCCGCCCATGGGCCCAAAGCGCTGGGCCAGGGCCACGAAGTCCACCGAGGAAAAGAGGTAGGCCTCCAGACTCCCCCGCCTAAAGCCGTAGTAGCGCAGCATGGCCTCGCCCGCCAGATACCCAGGCCGCCCCTCCAGGGGCGTGGGGGCCAGCAGGTTGGGCGGCTCCATGAAGTAGTGGGGCCGCAGCTGCGCGTGCATGTCGGTGTTGAAAAGCAGGGTGACATCCCCAAAGGGCGGCACCTGGTAAAGCTGCTCGGGGCGGTCCATGGCCTGGGCCACAGCCTTTGGAGAGGTCAGGCCCATGGCCAGGAGAAGCTTTGTGAGCTCGCGTCTGGTCGTAAAACCCCCCTTTTCCCCACAGCACGCGGTGGATGCACTTTGGCGCTTTGCGCTATCAGCGTCTTAGCGCTGGCCGAGTGTTGAAGTCCGAGGCCGGGTCCAGCAGATAGGCCACCACATCGGCGATCTCCTCAGGCTTCAAAAGCCCTCCCACCCCAAAGCGGTACATCACCGTACAGGGGAAGTAGGCCCAGGTGTTGTAGATCACCTCGTAGGTGTACCGCTGGACTGCCTCAGAAGTACCCCGCTGCCCGTACTTCTCCAGGCTGGGCCCCACGTTTCCGCCAATGTTGGTAGGCGAGCCCACATGGCAGGAGAAGCAGTTGCCTCGAGCCAGGGTGTTGTAGATGGCCTCGCCCCGTTTCCAGTCGCCCATCAGCTTCCCATCGGCAGGGTACCTGATGAGCCGGCGCTGGGCCTCGATAAAGGGGCCAAGCACCTCGGGGGGCAAGCGGTTGCGGTGAATAGAGCAGAGGGCCTGGTCGGGGGCCTGCTTCAGAAGGGTGCTGGCGTAGGACTGGCCCCCAGCCTGGATTAGACGCTGCAGCTCGGGGGTGATGTAGGTGGCATCGGTTTGGCCGCTGGCCAGGCCCAAGAGGAGGAAAGATACCAGGAGCAACTGAGGGCGACGCATCTCTACCTCCTAACGTATGAACCCCGGCAGGTCCATCCGAGCTCCCCGGGCCTGCGCGTTCATGAAAAGGGTCAGGGCGATGATGGGCTCAGAGTAGAAGTCGGGCGCGGGCATGCCCAGGTTGGCGTAGCAGGCCCGGATGCGGTCGGCCATGGTCCAGGCCTGGTCGTTGGAGTAGCGGAAGGCCGGCCAGTGGCTGGCCACCCGCTTGTCGCCCAGAAGGTCAGAGTAGGGTAGCACCCCCGCCCGGCGGCCCACATAGGTCACGTGGCAGGTGGCGCAGCCCATATCCCGCGGGCCTGCCCGTAGGTAGAAGAGCTTCTCGCCCAGCTCGTAAAGCCGCTTTTCCTGCGGCACGAGGGGGCGCACGTACATGACCTGCTCGTTGGAGAGCGAGGCGATGTAGAAGGCAATGGCCACCACCTCGCTGCGCTTGATCTCCTCCGGCTTGAAGCCTTGAAGCTGGATCATGCAGGTGCGAATGCGGGAGTCGAGGTCCTCCACCCTGCGGGTGTCAAAGAAGTAACGGGGCAGGCGGCCCACCACCCCCTCCAGCCGCCCCGGCCCCCGGCCAAAGTCGCAGGCCTCGAGGCTGGCCTGCTTGGGCCCCCGCTTGGCCTTGAAAAGCTCCTCCCCCTGCTGCACAAAGAGGTCGCTGGGCAGGATGCCCCCGCTCTGCTCCAAAAGCTGCTGCTTCTGCTTCTCGGCTTCCTTGTACGGGTCATCCTCCTGGGCCAGGGCTGGAAAGGAGAGCAGCCCCAGGAGCACCACCCCCAGTAGACGCCAGAAGCGACCCATAGCCGCACCCTTAGGCTAGGGCGAGGTCGGCGGTGCGCTCCCCGCTCTTGCCGGCGAGGTCTTTGGCCACTACCTTGATCTGGCCAGCCTTGGCCGCCTTCATCTTGAAGGCAAAAAGGGGGTTGGCGCTGGTGCCCGGCCCCGGCTTTACCACGGCGATGGGCTGGCCATCGAAAAGTACGGTGAGCTCGTTGATGTGGTCGGCCGGGATCAGCTTGCCACTAGCATCCCGGCGGGTGCCCGGCTCCATGGGGTGCTGAATGACCACCTGGATGCGAACCTCCTCGCCTGCCTTGGGCCTAGCCGGGTTGAAACGAATCAGGATGTTCATCTGCAAACCTCCTCTCTAACCGCAGCCCCCCACCGTCACGCGCACGCCCTGGGAGGCCACCAGCAGCCTGCCGTCCTTGGTCTCCACCACCGCCCGCACCGGCGCGGTTTCGGCCACGCGCACCCGGGTGGCGTAGTAGGGCTGCACCCCTCCACCCAGGAGCTGGAAGCTAAAGAGCAGGGGATTGGCGTTCTTGTCGCAGAAGCAGTGGATGGCCTTGACCTGCTCAGCCGGCAGGTTGACCTCAATCTCCACCGGCACGTTGGCCCCCGACTCGGCAATTTGGGGCGCAGTCAGCTTGATGGCGTTGGAGGGCACCAGGTCCTTGTAGCCCTTGCCCAAGTGGGCCTGCAGGCCCTTTTCCAGGTTGGCAAGGTCTTCCCCCTCCAAAGCTCCTTGGGCCAGAGCGCCCACCTGTGCGGCCAACACGCTGGCCGCCACAGTGGCTGCCGATGCTTTTAGAAACCGCCTCCTATTCACAGACTTCACCTCCTGATCTGACGCAAACCTGCTTCAACTCCTGCAGGAATTGCGCCCGGGTACGGCTTCCGAAGAAGCGACCCAGTTCTTTCCACGTACCCCCCTCAGGTACGAGAAAGACAAAAGTAGGGGTTCCAAAAGCCCGCAACTGACGGGATAGGGCCTGCCCTTCTGGGCTGCGCGCGTCCACACTGGAGACCACGTAGTGGCGGGCCAGGACGCGCGAAACAGACTCGTCTGAAAGCACAAAGGTGTTCATCTGCTCGCAGTAAGGGCAGCCATGGCTCCAAAAGTAGACCATCAGGATGCGCCCATATGCCTGCGCATACTGGCTGGCCTGTGGGTGGGGATACCAGCGGTCAAAATCTACGTTCTGGCCGGCCGCAGCCGAAATCAGACCCCACACTGCCAGCGTAATGGTAATTATTCGCATGGTAAGTTTAGAGCATTTCTAAGCATAGGGGCTAAGGGTATTCCCGTCAAGAGGTCGCCGGTTTGGAAGCACAAGGAGAGAATAGTCCAGGACACGGTTTTTTGTCTATAAGATTTTAGAATCCACGTTATAACTAAAGATAAGTCTTCACAAAAACTCGTATGGAGCTTGCTTTTTTATCGCCAGTGCTTTACTTTACTAAGTAGGGTAGGTGAATACAGCCAAAGAGAGGTACCCGTATGAAATACTGGGCCATCCCCCTTTCCCTATTCCTCCTAGCTTACGCCGCCACCCCGGGCCAGGTGGCCCCTGAGTTTCGCCTGCGCGATTTAGAGGGAAAGGTCTACACCCTGGCCAGCTTCAAGGGCAAGCCAGTGGTCATCACCTTCTGGGCCAGTTGGTGCCCGGTCTGCCGGGCTGAGTTCCCCAAGCTGCACGCCCTGGCGCAGGAATACCGGGTGCCCTTTGTAGTCATCAGCCGCGAACCCCGTGACACGGAAGCGGTGGTGCGGGAGTATATGAGGAGCTACCCCCGCTTCCTTCCCCTGGTGGCCCTGCCGGGCGGGGATAGTCCCGTGGCGGTGGCCAACCGCTACAGGGTGCTAGGCCAGCCCTGGACCTTTGTGCTCGATAAGGAAGGCAGAGTGGTCAACCTCTACGCAGGCCGGGTAGAGGTGGAGTCGCTAAAGGATGACCTAGCCCTGGCAGGTTACGAGTAGAGTTTTGTAAAATGAGGGCGTCTAGAAAAGGAGGGAGGCTATGACCCCCAACATCGGCAGCACGGAAAGGCTGGTGCGGTACGTCCTGGCGGTGGTGTTCCTGCTCATCGCCTTCTTTGGCTCCAGCGGTGGGTGGGCCTGGTTCTTTGGCATTCTGGGCGTGGCCCTGCTGGTGACCGCCACGCTCAGCTTCTGCCCCCTTTGGTCGGTGCTCAAGATAAACACCCGGGGCAAGACCACCTAACCCAGGGCTAAACCCGATGGGTCCCCCCTCCCCTGGGGGGTGGCTCCGTAAGGTGGCGCGTGAGGTGGTGGTGGATCCGGCGGGTTAGCCACCACACCCCCAGGAGCACCACAGGAATCGCCAGCCCTGCGGCCAGCTCGGGCGAGATGGGAAGGCCTGCCTTCTCCCCACCTTTGAAGAGGTAGTACAAGAGCCCCACCACGTAGTAGGAGATGGCTGCGATGGATAGGCCCTCCACGGTGCGTTGGAGCTGGTACTGCATCTCCTGACCACGGCGGAGCTTGTTCAGGAGCTCCTGGTTCTGGGTTTCCAGGGCGATGTCCACGCGGGTACGCAAAAGCGCCCCAGCCCGCTCGATGCGCTGGGAAAGGGCTGCGAGCCGACGAGCGGTGGACTCTACGGTGGCCATGGCCGGGCTGAAGCGGCGCTGCAGGAACTCTCCGATGGTCTGGGTACCAGGAATAGGGGTCTCGCGCAGCTCGGCCAGGCGGGCTTTGACCAGGTTGTGGTAGGCCTCCGTGGCGCTGAAGCGGTAGCTGTGCTCAGCGATGACGTGCTCCACTCGAGCCGCCAGGGCCTCGAGCTCATCCAGCAGCTCGGCATCGGCCTGATTGGCGTCGCGGATGCGGGCCGTGATCTGGGCCAGGGCCTGCTCCGACTCGAAGAGCATCTCCCGCAATCCCCGGGCCACCGGAAACCCCAAAAGGGCCATCATGCGGTAGGCCTCGATTTCCAAAAGCCGGGCAGCTATGCGGCCTGCGCGGGTCTCGCTGGTGCCAGGAGGGGCTACCACCACCATCCGCTCGAAGCCGCTCTGGCGCAGGCGGAAGTCGGTCACGGCGCAGCTATGCCCGCCCCGGCCCATCACCGAGGCCACCAGCGGGTTTCCGCCGAACCAAGGCCGGGCCAGCTCCAGCGCCTGCTCCACCGGGCCCAGAAGCATGATGAGCTTGACCGCCGAGAGGGTACGGCCCGGGATATCGCGGAGCCAGGCAGGGTCCACGATGAGGTGTTGCAGCAGGTCTGTTTCGTGGCTGGGCTCGAGGCTCGGCAAGCCCTGCACCAGGGTATAGGTGCTGAACTCGGTGTGCCGTTCCCAGCGTAACGAGCCCCCAGCCAGCCGCAGGCGCAGGTAGGTGCCGGCGAGCTGGTCGAGCTCGAGCTCCCCCTGGCCCGCCAGGCGGCGCAGGTGCTCGAGTTCCTCTTCACGCGTGGCCCCCACGTGCCGAACCGCCACCTGCACCACCAGGGCGGGCAGGCGGATGCGGGGGGTGGGCCTGGCATGCAGCTCGTTGTGAAGCTGGACGCGCAAGGGGTCGTTCGGCGGCAGCACGCCTACTTCACGGTAGATTTCGGTAGTGCGAGTCATCCCGCTGCCCTCCCTGCTTGGCATTATTGTTGGGGTTTTCTGCTTCCCGGTCAGCCGGGAGGCCTTCCGGCAGTTTATGGCAGCCAGGCCGGTCTGGAAAGAGCACTATACCAGGGATGCCAGTACTCCCATGGCTTCCTCTGGGCTGGCCCCTTGGTGCACAATTTGCATCAGGGCCCGCACCATGCCCCTGGGATTTTTGTGCTGGATGATGTTCCGCCCATACACAATGCCCCGCGCCCCCTGCTGCAGCACCTGGTAAGTGCGCTCCAGCAGGGTACAGTCGTCTACCCTGCCTCCCCCCCGCACCAGCACCGGCTTGCCCGAGGCAGCCTCCACCACCCGGTGGTAGTCCTCCAGGTGCGTGGTGAAGTCGGCTTTAATCACATCAGCCCCCAGCTCCACCGCCTGGCGCACCAGGGGCACAATCTTGTTCACATCGCCATCCACCTCATAGCCGCCCCGGCCCGGCTGCATCGCCAAAGGCTCTACCATCAGGGGCATCCCGTAGCGCTCGGCCTCGGCTTTGAGGCGCTGCACGTTTTTGAGGCTGTCGCGGTAAAGCCCTGCCTCGCCCGGCAAAAAAAGCAGGTTGACCACCACACAGGCCGCGTCCAGCCGCAACGCCAGCTCAATAACACCCTCCACAAGCTCGGAAAAACGAAGGGGCGGCAGGGCCGGGCCATAGACGTTGGTGGTATCGGTGCGCAGCACCAAGGCCGGCTTTTCCTTCCCAGGAATCGCCTGCAAAAGCCGGGCCTGGCCGGGGGCCAGCTGGATGGCATCGGGGCCCGCTTCCACCAGGGTCCTGACCGCCTGGCCCAGGTTCTCGATGCCAGAAAGGAAGGAGAGCTCTCCGAAGACACCGTGATCCACCGCCACGTCCAAGCAGCGGCCATCGGAAGCAAAAAGGCGGTTCAGGCGGGGCTCTACCATGGGCTAGTCCAGGTCGTTTTGGAAGCTCTCGTAGCCGTTTTCCTCCATCCAGGTCTTGACCACATAGGGTGGGCGGAAGCTGGCTGGGTCCTGCACCGGCCCCTCCATCCAGTGGGGCTTGGCCTCCGGTGGGGGCTCCTGGCTCCAGTAGAAGTAGTAAAGCACCCAGTAGCCGTGCTGGTCCCTGAGAACCAGCGCCTCGCCAAAGCCGTCGACCATCTGCCGAATGGCCCGCTTGCGGGCCTCGCGGTAAGTGAGCTCGTCATACTCACGGGCGGTGGTGGACATAGAGCCTCCTATTTGCTCTCGTTCACGAAGAGGTTGTAGCCATTTTGCTCGAGCCAGGCAACCACCTGGAAGGGCGCTTTGAATTCCTCTGGGCTGGCACGGGGGCCCTCCACCCAGTCGGGGGGGTGCGAGGGAATAGGCTCGCGCAGTCCCAACGCCCCGAACAGGTAGTAAAGCCCGTAGTAGCCGCCGGTACCCAGCAGGATAAGACCCTCGCCGTAGCCGTCCACCAACACCCGTTCCGCCCGGGGCTCGGCCTCGGCGTAGGACAGGCGGCGGAAGGCCTCGGCGGTCATGGGACCTCCGGGTAGAGCCGCACGAAGTCGGTGGTCAGGCGGTCCTGGGCTAGGGGCCTGAAGACCTGATTGGCGAACTGCTGGTGCACGGGGTGGTCGCGGTAGAGGGGAATCACGCTCTCGTCGGCGAAATCCACCACCAACAGCCAGCGGTAGCGGGGCGCATCGCCCACCGCCTTGCCCAGCTCGAAGCCCACCACCCCCGGGATCTGGCCCAGCACCGCACGAGCCTGGCGGAACATTGCCAGCACCTCCTCCTCCGAGGCCTCGGTGTTGAAGACGATCAGGTGGCGCACCATTTAGGCCCTCACAAACCGACCGTGCCAGTCTTGCAGTAGCTCGAGCGTAACCACCACCGCCCCTTCCACGGGCCCGCTCAACACCTGGGCCGGCTGGTGGGGCTCTCCCAGATGCTCCAGCACCGCCAGAGCCCCCTCGAAGCGCTGCCCACGGGTGTAGTAGCTGTAGGTGATAAGGGTGGGAATTCCCGCCTTCTGGGCGGCAATTAACCCGTTCTGCGAATCCTCAATGGCCAGGGCTTCCTCCGG
The DNA here is from genome assembly GCF_003351145.1 of Meiothermus sp. QL-1. Taxonomy (NCBI): domain Bacteria; kingdom Thermotogati; phylum Deinococcota; class Deinococci; order Thermales; family Thermaceae; genus Meiothermus; species Meiothermus sp. QL-1. The sequence goes on from NZ_QQSV01000013.1 coordinate 45,920, forward strand.
CGCAATGCCCAGGTTCTTCAGCGCCTCTAAGTACACGTCCGGAGCGGGCTTCTTTCGGGGCACCATGTCCCCCGCCACGATGGTCTCAAACCAGCCCCGCACCTCTTCCCCAGCCTGCTTCAAGAGCACCTCCACGTTGGGCAGCGAGGTGGTGGTGGCAATCGCCAGCCGTACCCCGCGCTCGCGGGCCTCGCGCCAGAGCCTCAGCACCCCAGGGCGGAAGGGCACCTCGCCGGCCTCAACGATTTGGTTGTAAATCTCGGTCTTGCGCCGGTGCAGCCGAGCGATGTCGGTGTCCAAAAGCTTGGGGCACTCGGGGCAGTGGTAGAGGTAGTGGGCGATGCGCTCCTTGCCCCCGGTCACCCAAAGGAGCCGCTCGTAGAGGTCGCGGTCCCACTCAATCTCTAGACCCGCCTCGGCGAAGGCTCGGTTGAAGGCCATGCGGTGGCCCTCCTCGGTCTCGGCAATTACGCCATCCACGTCGAAGATAAGCGCCTGCATGCCCCCTCCCCTAACCGAAAATCAGGGCCTCTCCACGCCGCTCCAGAAGACGGGGTACCCGCTCGGAAAAGCCCAGCCGGGCGCAGAAATCCACATCCTCACCCAGCCCCTCCCGCTCCAGGGCCAGGGCCGCCTCGGAGGCCCTGAGCACCGGCAGCGCGGGTTTCTGGGCCAGGTGCAGGGCGATCTGCACCCCATCCCCCACCGGTTCGAACCCCTCGGCCACAAGCCCCTGGGCCAGCACCCCGGCGGTGTAAAGGTCGTCCATGCCCACCTGCCCCTCCTTACCTGCGCAGAGGATGGCCACCTCCCTGCCCAGGCTGGCGGCCAGCCGCACCGCGGAGGGGGCGTTGAGCAGGGAAGCCAGGAGCACCTCCCGGGCCACCTGGGCAGCCTTGTGGGCTGCCTTAGTGCCGTTGGTGGTGGCGTGGATCAGGGTACGCCCCTTCAGTTCGGCCCCCAACGCCTCGCGGGGGCTGTTGCCGAAGTCGAAACCCTCCGGGCGCAGGCCCCCCACCTCACCGGCCAGAAGCTCGCCATTTTGCCTGAGGGCCCGCGCAGCCTCCAGGCTCGCAGTGAGCCACAAGGCCCCTGCCCCGGCCTCCAGGAACATCACCGCGGTGCTGGTGGCCCGGATCACATCCACCACCATCATCACCTCCGCAGAAGGGAGAGGATCCAGGGGAAGCGGGTGAACCCTTACCCTCACGGCAGCCTCCTACAAGAGCTCCAGCACCGCCCGCACCACCGCCCCGGGCCTGAAGCCGAGGTTCTCGTAGATGGTGGGGTAAGGGGCGCTGGCCCCGAAGTGGTCGAGGCCCAGCACGGCATCGGCGTACCGCTCCCAGCCCAGGCTAGCCCCAGCCTCCACCGCCAGCGTGGGGAGGTGTTTGGGCAACACGGCCTCGCGGTACTGGCGGGGCTGGGCCTCGAAGGCCTCCCAGCAGGGCAGGCTCACCACCCGCACCAAGACCCCCTCCTGGGCCAGAAGCTTCTGCGCCTCTAGTGCGAGGGCCACCTCGCTCCCGGTGGCCACGATGGCCGCCCGGGCTCCCTCCTGCTCGGAGATGACATACCCCCCCTTGAGGGTGCCCTCGGCCCCGGCCAAGGTGGTGCGGTCCAGCACCGGCACCGCCTGCCGGGTGAGCACCAGCGCGGTGGGGCCCTCCTTGCGCTCCAGGGCCATGCGCCAGGCGTAGGCGGTCTCGAGGGCGTCCGCCGGACGGATGACCCAAAGACCCGGCATGGCCCTGAGGCTGGCCAGGTGCTCGATGGGCTGGTGGGTGGGGCCGTCCTCTCCAATCGCTACCGAGTCGTGGGTCAGCACAAAGATGCTGGGGGTGCCCATAAGAGCCGCCAGGCGAATGGCCGGCCGCATGTAATCGGAGAAAACGAAGAAGGTGCCCCCATAAGCCCGGTAGCCCCCGTGCAGGTTGAGCCCGTTCAGGATGGCCCCCATGGCGTGCTCGCGCACCCCGTAGTGTAGGTAGCGGCCGGTGGGGTTCTCGCGCGAGAAGGGCTGCATTCCCTGGGCCTGGGTGTTGTTGGAGGGGGTGAGGTCAGCGCTGCCGCCCAGGAGCTCGGGAAGGGCCGGGGCCAGGGCATCGAGCACCTTGCCGGAAGCCGCGCGGGTGGCCACCTTCCCGCTAAAACTGGGGATGAGCCGTTCCCAGTCCAAAGGGGGCAGCTCACCCCTGAGCCTCCGCTCCAACTCCCGGGCCTCCTCGGGGTAGGCCTGGGCGTAGCGCTGGAGCCGGGCCCTCCAGTCAGCCTCGAGCCGCTGCCCGCGGGCGACGGCAGCCCGGAAGTGCTCGTAGACCTCGTGGGGAATCTCGAAGGGCGGGTGGGGCCAGCCGAGGTTTTGCCGGGTGGCCTCGAGGGCCTCAGGGCCCAGGGGCTCGCCGTGCACCTTGTGGCTTCCAGCCTTGGGCGAACCCGCACCGATCACCGTGCGCACCGCGATGATGGAGGGCCTCGGGTCGGCCTGGGCAGCCCGGATGGCAGCCCGGACAGCGGCCAGGTCCTCCCCGTCTACCCGCTGGGTATGCCAGCCGTAGGCCTGGTAGCGGGCCAGCACATCCTCGCCGAAGGCCAGGGCGGTGGGGCCGTCGATGGAGATGTGGTTGTCGTCCCACAGCACGATGAGCTTGGAGAGCCCCCAGTGCCCGGCGAGGCTGGAGGCCTCCCCCGAGACCCCCTCCATCAGGTCGCCATCCGAAGCCAGCACATAGGTGTAGTGGTCCACCACGGTATGGCCCTCGCGGTTGAACTCGGCGGCCAGCTTGCGCTCGGCCAGGGCCAGCCCCACCGCGGTGCTGATGCCCTGGCCCAAAGGCCCGGTGGTTACCTCCACCCCAGGGGTATGGCCGTGCTCGGGGTGGCCGGGGGTCTTGGAGCCCCACTGGCGGAAGCGCTTGAGCTCGTCCAGGGGCAGGTCGTAGCCGGTGAGGTGCAGCAGGGCGTACAGGAGCATGGAGCCGTGCCCCGCCGAAAGCACGAAGCGGTCGCGGTCGGGCCAGTGGGGGTTGGTAGGGTTGTGCTTGAGGAAGTCTGTCCAGAGCACATAGGCCACCGGGGCCATGCCTAAAGGCATCCCGGGATGGCCGCTTTTAGCCTGCTCCACTGCGTCCGCCGCCAGCATCCGTATGGCGGTGATGGCCCGGGCCTCGATCGCGCTTAGGGTGGTCGCCATGTGTCTCCTTTCACAAGACAGAACTTGAAGCCAGTGTAGGAGGAGGAAAACCCAACCTTCAAGCCGGGTTCTCCCCCTTTTTATAAGAGTTCCTTATGCCTAAGGCAGCGCGATGGAGATGAGCTTGGTCTCGAGGAACTCCTCCACCCCCCAGCGCCCCCCCTCGCGGCCCAGGCCCGAACTCTTATAACCGCCGAAGGGCAGATTGGCCCCCATGGCGCTCGGCACGGGGTCGTTGACCCCCACGATGCCATACTCGAGGGCCTCTGCTACCCGGAAGGCCCGGCCCAGGTCCCGGGTCCAGATATAGGCCGCCAGCCCGTACTCGGTGTTGTTGGCCCAGGCAATTACCTCCTCCTCGTCCTCAAAAGGCATCAGGGGGGCCACCGGGCCAAAGGTCTCCTCTTCCAGGATGCGCATGCCGGGCTTTATGCCGGTGAGGACCGTAGGGGCGTAGAACAGACCGCCCAGCGGCCTGCCCCCAGTGGCCACCTGGGCCCCCTTGGCCAAAGCGTCCTCCACATGGGCCACCACCTTCTGCAACCCCTGCTCCTCCACCAAAGGGCCAATCTGGGTGCTGGGGTCGAGGGGGTCGCCCACCTTGAGCCGGCTCACCGCCTCGGCCAGAGCCTGGGCATAGTCGGCCTCGAGCCGCCGGTGCACATAGATGCGGTTGGTGGTGATGCAGGTCTGGCCGGTGTTGCGGTACTTGGAGAGCAGGGTGAACTGCACCGCTTTTTCGATGTCGGCGTCCTCGAAGAGGATGAAGGGCGCGTTGCCCCCCAGCTCCAAAGAGATGCGCTTCAGCGTATCGGCAGCCTGGCGGTAGAGGAGCTTGCCCACCGGGGTGGAGCCGGTGAAGGTGATCTTGCGGATGCGCGGGTCCTCCATCAGGACCCGCGAGACCGGCACCGGGTCGGCGGCCGGCAGCACCTGCAGGGTGCCCGGAGGCCCCCCCGCCTCCTCCCAGAGCTTGGCCAGGTACAAGGCGCAGAGGGGGGCCTGCTCAGCAGGCTTGACGATGACGGTGCAGCCCGCGGCCAGGGCCGGGGCGGCCTTACGGGTGATCATGCTGGTGGGGAAGTTCCAGGGGGTGACCGCGTAAACCGGCCCCACCGGCTCGTAGACCGCCATCTGCCGCTTGTGGGAAAAGCGGGGGTGGATGAGCTCACCCCCGATGCGGGGGGCCTCCTCGGCGCACCATTCCACGAAACTCGCGGCGTAGAGCACCTCGCCTTTGGCCTCGGTGATGGGTTTGCCCATCTCAAGGGCGGTTAGGCGGCCCAGCGGCTCCTGGTGGGCTATGAGCAAATCGTTCCAGCGGCGCAGAATCCGACCCCGCTCAAAGCCCGTGAGTTTCCGCCAGGTCCTGAAGGCCTCCACCGCCGTGTCGGCGGCCAGCCGGGCCTCAGCCTCGCCGCAGTCGGCCACCTCGGCCAGCACCTCGCCGCTGTAGGGGCTGCGAACCGGAAAGGTACGGGGAGCCGCGTACCACTGGCCCCCCAAATAGGCCTGGGTAGGCACCGCAAGGTCTTTGACCATGCCTTCAGCATACCGCCGCATAACCGCTGGGGCTAGCGCCTGCGGGCTGGGGTCATCTGGCCCCAGTCTCGGTCTGTCAGGAGGGGCAGGGGGTTGATGACCTGGTAGTCGCAGGTGCGGCGGCTGCCCGCGTACACCCCAAAGTGCAGGTGGGGCGGGGTAGAGCGGGCGTTGCCGCTGTTGCCCACGAAGCCCAGCAGGGTGTTCGGGCTCACCCGCTGCCCCTCCCTCAGGCCAGGGGCGTAGCGCTCGAGGTGGGCGTAGTAGTAGCGCCTGCCCCCAGGCCCCACCACGAAGACGTAGAGCCCACCCCGCTCCCCCCGCCCGATGCGCCAAACAAAGCCGCTGGTGGCCGAGTAGACCGGGGTGCCCCGGGGGGCAAAGATATCCTGGCCCTCGTGCCGGCGCCAGCCCTCGCGGGGCGCGCCAAAGGTGTCGGCCACCTGCCGCACCCGCACCCCCTGCACCGGCATCAGCAAGCGAGCATCGGGGGTAGGGGGCAGAAGCTGCAGGTACCCTTGCAGCTTGTCGCGGTAGTGGGCCCAACGCGCCCGCTCCTGGCGCTCCGCCTCGGTACGGGGGGCAGGAAGAGGTGGGGGATTGCAGGTCCGGCCGGGCTCTTTATCAGCTTCGAGGACCTGGGCCAGGGCCAGAGGGCCGAGGAGGAAAAGGAGCATGAAGAGCATACCTCTAGTCTGCCGGCTCGGCGTGAAGAAAGCATAAAGGCCCCCTGCGCTATGCTGGGGTGGATGGTTCGCGTGGAAGTGCTAGAAGGCGCCGAGCTCGAGCCCCTCATCCCCGAGCTGGCCCGGCTGCGCATGGCGATTTTCCGCGAATGGCCCTACCTGTACCAGGGAAGCCTCGAGTACGAATCGCGCTACCTGGCCAAGTTCGTGGCCCTGCCCGAAAGCACCCTGGTGGTGGTGCGCGACGGCGAGCGGGTGGTGGGGGCTTCCACCGCCTTGCCGCTAAGAGAGGCCGAGGCCGAGTTCCAAGCCCCCTTTGTAGCCGCCGGGCTGGACCCCGGGGCCTGGTACTACTTCGGGGAGTCGGTGCTGGAGCCCGCCTACCGGGGGCGGGGAATAGGGGTGGAGTTCTTTAGGCGGCGAGAGGCACGGGCCCGGGCCCTGGGCTACCGCCAGGTCGCCTTCTGCGCGGTGGAGCGGCCGGCCGACCATCCTCTAAGACCCCCGGACTACGTACCCCTGGACGGCTTCTGGCAACGCCGGGGCTACACCCGACGCCCCGACCTGCGCGCCTACTTCGCCTGGCAGGACCTGAGCGAGGCCCAGGAAAGCCTCAAGCCCATGGTCTTCTGGGTAAAGCAGCTCTAGTTTCACGCCCACCCAGGACCAAAAGCTGCACAGGCACGGAAACGTCCCCTTCCTCGAACCCCCCCCGAACCGGGTTGCCCACAGGGTTATCCACAGGAACGGCAGGGTTATCCACAGAGTTATCCACAAGGCGGGGGCCGAGGCTAAGGGGACGTGAAGGCAGCTTTCATCCACGCCCCATCTGGTCGCTTAGTAGGATGAACGGTATGCCGGACGACCCCACCCGCTTCCAGAAGGGCCTCCTGCGCTACGTGGCGGGCCTTCTGAACCGCTGCCCCCACTGGGTGGCCGCCCTCGTGCCAGACCAGGCCTGTGTGAGGGCCCGCTCCCCCTCGGGCCTCCTCTATCGGATTCAGCTCGAGGCCCAGGCCCCCGCCCACCCTCAAGCCCTGCAGGAGAGGCTGGAAGCCCACCCCTACCCCGCACATCGCTTCATCCTGCTCGTGCTGGAAGGGAAAAGCCCCTTCTCCCTACCCAAGGGCGTGCACCTGTGGACGCTGGCCGAGTTGGACTACCTGGTGATGGCCGCCGACCTCGAGTCCAACGCCCCCCTGGCCTATCTGGGCCTCGAGGTTGAGCTGCCCCAGGCCACCCCGCCCTCCAGCTCGGCTACTCGCCCGGGGCTTTGGTATAAGCTTTAGGCATGAGCCTGAAACCGGTACAAACCCCTAAAGCGCCCCCGGCTATCGGCCCTTACAGCCAGGCCATCGTGGCCGGGGGCATGGTGTTCTGCTCGGGCCAGATTCCCCTCAACCCCGCAGGCGAGCTGGTTGCCGGCGATGTAGAGGCCCAAACCCGCCAGGTGATGCAGAACCTCACGGCGGTCCTGGAGGCCGCTGGCACCTCCTGGGCCAAGGTGGTGCAGACCACCTGCTACCTGGCCGACATGAACGACTTCCCCGCCTTCAACCGGGTCTACGCCGAGTACGTGCAGGAGCCCTACCCGGCCCGGGCCACCGTGCAGGTGGCCCGCTTACCGCGCGATGTGAGGGTCGAGGTGGCCTGCATCGCCCTGCTATGAACCTCTACGAGCGGTTTCTGGCCCAGGACGTGCGGGCCTTGGCCCGGGCCCTCACCCTGGTGGAGGCGGGCTACCCTGAGGGCCAGGCCCTCCTGCAGCGGCTGCGGGGGCGGGGCAAGGCCCGGGTGGTGGGCCTGACCGGAAGCCCGGGGTCCGGCAAGAGCAGCCTGACCGACCGGCTCATCGAGGAGGCCCGCCGGCGGGACGAGCGGGTGGCGGTGCTGGCGGTGGACCCCAGCAGCCCCTTCACCGGAGGGGCCATCCTGGGCGACCGCATCCGCATGATGCGCCACCACCAGGACCCCAAGGTCTTCATCCGCTCGCTGGCCAGCCGGGGGGCCCTGGGGGGGCTGGCAGGGGCCACTGTGGCTGCGCTGGCGCTGCTCGAGGCCTTCGGCTTCGACCGCATCTTCGCGGAGACGGTGGGGGTGGGCCAAAGCGAGGTGGACATCGCCCGGGTGGCTGACACCACCGTGTTGGTGCTCACCCCAGCAGCAGGGGACGCGGTGCAGGCCTTCAAGGCCGGGGTGATGGAGATCGCCGATGTTTTCGTGGTGAACAAGTTCGACCTGCCGGGCGGAGAGCGGGTCGTGCAGGAGCTGAAGGCCACCCTGGAGCTGGCCCCGCCCCGCCCAGGCGGCTGGAAGCCCCCCGTCCTCACCGCGGTGGCCCCCAGGGCCGAGGGCATCGCCGAGCTTTTTGAGGCCATAGAGGCCCACCACCAGCACCTGGTGGCCCACCGGCTGCTCGAGGCCGACCGGCTCGAGCGGGCCCGCTTCGAGGTGGAAAGCGTCATCCAGGAGTGGGGCCGGCGCAAGACCCGAGAGGGCCAGGCGCTCATCGCCCGGGTGGCTCGAGGGGAGCTGAGCCCAGAGGAGGCCGCCATGCAGCTCCTGGGTCTCTCCCAAAAAATCCCCTAGGGGCGCCTGGCTGCCAGGGCGTAGGCGACCCACCCCGCCATGGCGGCAAAACCGGCCCCGGTGCGCACCTCTCCGGTCTCGGGGTCGAACGACTCGGGGACGTACCCTTGGTCCAGGGGGGCCTGGGCCAGCACCCCAAGGGCCTCCTCCGCCGGTCGCACCAGGCCCGAAAGCAGCCGGTTGGCCAGGGCGAAGCCGGAGGGAAAGGGAAAGTGGGCCGAGCCCTCCCCGGGGAAACGGCCCCGGTAGTGGTAGGGGTTGTCCGGCCCCAGAATCCAGAGGGCGGTGGCCTGCCAGAGGGGGTCCTGGCGGCTGCAAAAGCCCAGGTGGGGCAGCAAAAGCAGGCTGCCTGGGGGCTCGTCGGCAAAGGTGTAGGGACCACCCGGCTCAAAGCTGTAGGCGAAACGGCCCTCCCGCTCGGCCTGGCGGTAGAGGGTCTCGCGGATGGCCCGGGCTTCCTGCCTGAGCTCCCCTGGGTAAAAGGGGGCCAGCCGCTCCAGGGCCACGCACAGCAGGGCGTTGTCGTAGGTGAGGTAGGGCTCCCTCACCGGGTCGTCGGTGGGCGAGAGGAAGGTGCGGTAGAGGGAAAGGGTGGGGTGCTTCTCCTCGGCGATGCGCCGCAACACCCCCTCCAGAGGCTCCCGCAGCTCGCGCAGAAGCTCCGGTTCGGGCCCGACGGCCTCAAAGTAGCGGGCCAGGGCCAGGGGATAGGCGGCGGCCTGGTCCAGCTCAAAGCCAGGGTAAAGGGGCGGTCCCCCCAGGTACTGGGCATGCTCACCCGGCCAGGGGGCATAGCGCCGGAAGGCCACCCGCAGCACCTCGCGGGCCCGCAGAGGGTCGGCCCTGAGCAAAGCCGGAAAAAACCAAAGCAGAGCATCGCGAGCCCAGTAGGCCCCCGAAACGTAGTAGCGGGAGCTCCTGGAGGTAAGCACCACCGGCTCGCCCTCCAGGGTGTTGGCCTGGGCGTAGAAATAGGCGAACAGAAGGTGCCGTCGATAAACCTCGGGCAGCGGACCGCTGTAGGCCGCCACCAGCCGGGCCAGAGCCTGCCGGGTCCTGCGCCAAAGGGCCTCCCAGCCCACCCGCCGCAGGTGCAAGGCGGTGGTGCGGGCCCCGTCGGCCTCGGGGGCCAGGGCAAGGTATAGGGTGAGGGGGCCTTCCGCCCACTCCAAGACAAACCGCTCCCCCCAGTCCACGCGGCAGGGCGGCCGGTCGGCCTGGAGGCCCAGGGAGAGCAGGGTGCGGTGGGCCCGGGCCTCCAGTATGTAGCTGCCCGTCCAGGGGTCGTGCGCGGCATAAAGGCCTGCCCGAAGCCGCTCTTCGCCAAAACGGCGCAGGCCCAAATAGGCCGCTTTCCCCTCCACCCGCAGGGGGCCGGCTGCCTTGGGCTCCAGCCGCAGCGCCACCCCTCGCTCACCCCAGGGGGCCAGCAGGGTTACCCGCAGGGCCTCATTCTCCCAAAACGGCACCCACTCATCGACCCGTCCGCCCCGCCAGCCCTCCCCCGTCACCGCCAGCAAGGGTTCGCCCACCCAGTCCAAAAGGCCGTTCAGCGCCAGCGAGGCCACCCCCAGCCGCTCCACAGCAGGGGCCTCCGGGTGGGCCTCTACGTGCACCTCCAGGTTCCCCGCAGGCCGGTGCATGGGTGGGTGGACAAGAACAGGAGCAGGGGTCAAAAGGGTTTCCATGGGGTCTTTATCGCTTCTACACAAAGCTGTTGCAAGCTTTATATAGGGGGGAAAAACCCATGGCAAGAGCTCTGCTTCCGTTGTTGCTGGTGATCGGTCTCGCCCTGGCACAAGGGGGACCACCCAACCCCAGCCCCGAGATGCGCCAGCGCTTCGAGGCCTACCGGCCGGTTTTCGACCTGATTGCCACCGTTGGCCTGATGAGCGAGGTCGACAGGCAGCGGGGCCTGGCCTTCAGCAAAGCCCAGGCTCAAAGGCTCTTACCCATCCTGCGAGACCTTCAAAGCCGCAACGACCTTAAACCCACCGAGGCCAGCAAAATCCTGAGCACCATCGAGGACAGCATCCTCACCCCAGCCCAGCTCAAGTGGATGGACGAGACCCTGCTGAAGCGGCGCGAGGAGGCCCGGCAACGCCGCAGTGGAAACTCAACACCAGGGCAAGTGGGGCCAAGCGGAGGTCCAAGCCGGGGGGGCATGCTCCAGGCCATCGCCCAGGGCGGACCCTACAACCCCTTCAAGGAACAGCCCCGGTTGGCTGAGGATTTGAGGAATCTAATCGGGGTCCTAGCCAGGCGGTAGGAGGTGCTTGGTGCAGCGCTGGGTTTTTGTCTTCATAGGATTAGCGGGTCTTGGGCTGGCCCAGGCCCAGACCCGGCTGGAGCTTGTTCCCAGCCAGAGCGAGGCCCGTTACCGGGTGCGCGAGCAGCTTGTGGGCATAAACTTCCCTACCGATGCCGTAGGGGTAAGCAAGCAGGTACAGGGCAGCGTGCGAATCGACCGGACCGGACGGGTGCTGGAGAGCTCGCGCTTTACGGTGGACCTCAACGCCCTCACCAGCGACGAGGCCCGGCGCGACAACTACATCCGCCGTAACACCCTGAACACCGCCCAGTACCCCCTGGCCGAGTTCGTGCCCAAGGAGGTGCGCGGCCTGAGCTTCCCCCTGCCCAGCGCGGGCAAGGCCCAGGTACAGATTGTGGGCGACCTGAAGATCCGCGAGGTCACCCGCAGCGTGGTTTGGGAAGGCGAGGTGGAGTTCCGCGGTGATACTGCCCTGCTGCAGGCCCAGACCCGCTTCACCTTCCGCGACTTCGGCCTGGTGCAACCGCGGGTGCTGGCGGTGCTGAGCGTAGACGAGAACATCCGGCTCGAGGTGAGCTTCACCTTCCGCATCCTGGAACGCTAGGGGCTAGCCGGAAATTGTGGCCTCGGGTACTTAACCGCTTATTGAGAATAGTTACTATTTCACGGAGGTGATTCACATGGCTATCCAAGACAAAACCGGTATCGCCCTCAACCCCACCCAAAACGACCTACCCGCCGAAACCCGGGCCGCCGTGACCGAGGCCCTGGCCCCGGCCCTAGCGGCGGCCACCGACCTGTACTGGCAAGCCAAGTCAGCCCACTGGAATGTCAAGGGCCCCAGCTTCATCGCACTGCACAAGCTCTTCGACGAAGTGGCCGAGGAAGTGGAGGAGTGGGCCGACCTACTGGCCGAGCGCATCGTGCAGCTTGGCGGCACCGCCCAGGGCACGGTACAGGTGGCGGCCCAGCGCTCTCCCCTTCCGCCCTATCCCCTGACCATCCAAAGCGGCGCAGAGCACGTGGCCGCGCTATCCGGCGCCTTGGCGGCCTTTGGCAGGCTGGTGCGTTCGCTTATTGACCGAACGGATTCCCTGGGCGACTCCGCCACCGCAGACGTCTGCACCGAAATTGCCCGGGGCTGCGACAAGCTCCTCTGGTTCGTGGAGGCCCACAACCAGCAACCCTAAAGGCGAGCCAGAAACTCCTCCAGGTCGGCCAGCGAAGCAATGGGGGTGAGCAGGGCCAGGTGTTCGGGGGCCACCTCGAGGCCTGGCCTTATGACCTCGAGCCACCCAGCGTGCACCCCCAGGGGCTTGGTGGGCCTTCCCTGCCGCCAGGCCAGATAGTTCAGGTTCCAGGCCGCCAGAATCTCGGCCAGGGTACCCACCCCCCCTGGCAGGGCCAGGCAGGCCACCCCCACGTCGAAAAGCCGCTCGATCCGGGTTAGCAGCGAGGCCGAGGGCAGCTCCAGGTCCACGTGCAGGTTGGGCCCATCTCGCTCTGGAAAGAGGGCGGGGGCGGTGATGCCCACCACCAGCCCTCCCAGCTCCTTGACCCCCTGTGAAACCGCCTCCATCGCCCCGTTGTAGCCGCCCGTGGCCACGCCAAACCCCGCCTGACCGATGAGCCGCCCCCAAGCATAAGCCTCGGCGAAGGCCGGCGTGCCAGGCTTGGTCTGGGAAGAGCCGAAAACCGTAACCAGACGCACGACCTCAGTCTAAAGGCCCTCTAGCCGCCGGCGATAAGGGCGACGGCCACCAGCGAGAGCAGCACCCCTAGGCCCTGCCCTCGCCCCAGCCGCTCACGCAGCAAACCCCAGGCCAGAAGCACGGTGAAGGCCGGGTAAAGCGAAGAGATCACCGCGGCCACGTCCAGCCGCCCAGCCTGGGCGGCCGCCAGAAAGAGCACGTTGCCACCGGCGTCCAAAAGCCCCGCTAAAACCACCAGGGGCAGCGTTCGGGAAAACCCCAGCCCAGCCGAGGCCCGGCTTTGCCAGAGCCAAAGGAGCATCAGGGCTAAAGCGGTCAGCTTAGCCAGGGCCGAGGGCCAGAAAAGACCCTCCACCCGGTCAATCAGCACAAAGTAGCCGCCAAAACCGGCCCCAGCTAAGAAGGCGTACCCCAACCCCTGCGCACCTCCCTGGGCTCCCTCGGGGCGGGCGGCCAGCCAGACCCCTACGAGCCCAAAGCCGAAGCCCAGAAGCTGTAGAGGCGCCGGCACACCCTCCAGGCCCATCCCTACCAGGGCCGCCAGCCCTGCGCCCACCACGCCCGCTACAGGAGCGACCAGCCCCATCTGGCCTGTCATGAAGGCCCGGTAGAGGAAAAAGAGGCCTGCACAACCCGCCACACCGGCTCCCAGGCTCCAGGGCAGGTCGGAGGGTTGGAGTTCCTCACCCCGTCCCAAAGCCGCTAGAGTAAAAAACAGAAAGCCGGTGGCGTGCACCAAAAGGGCCACCCAGTAGGGGTTGAGCCGCCGGGCCGCCACCCCACCGCCAAAATCGCCGGCCCCCCAGGAAAGGGCCGAAAGAAGAGCTAGGGCCACGGCCGAGAGCTCAGCGCCCACGACACCTCCCACACAAGGGCCCATCTTACCGCTCCTTTTGCAGAACGAGGGGTTTTATAATCTGCTCCACACGGAGGACGAGGATGGGTGCGCTAGAGGGCATCCGGGTGCTCGAGTTGGGCAGCTTTATCGCCGGCCCCTTTGCTGGGCAGCTCCTGGCCGATCACGGGGCCGAGGTGATCAAGGTCGAGCCCCCCCAGGGGGACCCTATGCGCTCCTGGGGGGTACAGCTCAAGGATGGCCAGTCCTTGTGGTGGCCGGTGATCGGGCGGAACAAGAAGAGCGTGGTGCTAGACCTGCAAACCAAGCAAGGGCAGCGGCTGGTGCGAAAGCTCGTGACGCAGGTGGATGTGCTTCTGGAGAACTTCCGGCCCGGGGTGCTGGAAAAACTAGGGCAGGAACCCCAGGCGCTTTTAGCAGAAAACCCCCGACTGGTCATCGCCTGGGTTTCGGGATTTGGTCAGACCGGCCCCTATCGCGAGCAGGCAGGCTTTGGCAGCCTAGCCGAGGCCATGGGAGGCCTGCGATACCATTTCCATGGGGGATAGTCTAGCCGGGCTCCTTGCCGCTTTCGGCATTCTAGCAGCCCTAAGCGCCCGCGAGCGAACGGAGCGGGGCCAAGTGGTGAACGCAGGCCTGACCGATGCGGTGATGGAAAGTGTTCACGAAGTACAACGTTCTAGGCGTGGTGCGGGAGCGCACCGGCAACACCCCTCCCGGCATAGCCCCTTCCAACCTATACCCCACCCGGGATGGCCGCTACATCCAGATCGGGGCCAACGCCGACGGCCCCTTCGTTCGGCTCCGCCGGGCCATGGGGCGGCCTGAGCTGGCACAGGACCCCCGCTTTGCTACCCACCGGGCCCAGATCGACCTCAATAAAACCCACACCAAACAGCTTTTTGGACCGGGTACCCAAACCTTGAAAGGGCCCCTAATCCCCTATGCGCTCGGCGTAGAAACCGTTGAGGATGGGCACAATGCCCACGATGTAGCCCGAATGGCCCACGAACAGGCTCTTATTGCCGCGCATCATGTAGCCGATGAAGATCTTGTCAAGGCTGGAACCGTATAGGCCCCTCACCTCAAATTGGATGCGCGTGGGGTTGTTGGCGTTGTAGCTGATCTTGAGGGGGAACTCCTGGCCCTGGTAGACGTAAACCCCGCTCAGCACCCCACTGTTGTAGCGGATGCGGAGCTCGCCCCGAAGGGGCTCGCCCAGCACGGGGACGCTGGTGTCGTCATCGTAGACCTGCCAGCGGCCGGCAAACGACTCCGCCCGCGGGGGGCCGCTGACGCTTGCTGAGCCGCTGGGCACGCCCCTATCCCGGTACATCACCACGCCCCAGTCCTCGGTAAACCCGGTGGCAATCCGGCCGTTTTTGAAGAAGATGACCCTGAACTCCTTGGTTTCGGTCACCCGGTCAGGCAAGTCCCGCCAGGGTTCGGAGGCCGTGTCCGGGAGGAGCCAGAAGCGAACAAAGCGCAGCGCAGGAAGGGTCTCCCCGTTGACCCGGAAGCCAGATAAACCCGGTATGTGGAAGGTGCCCAGCCGTCGGTCCACGGCTCCTGCTGGAGCGCCGCTAAACCGCTCACGTAGAATGGCGTTCGTCATGGTCCTGGGCAGATGGTAGATGCCGAGCTGCCGGGTCACAAACCCGTCCAGGTTGATGTTCCAAAGCCCGAGGGGATAGGCCGGGCTGAAGCCGTCGGGCCGCCGCACCGCCCGCACCACCGCTGCCTCGTAGATAAGGCCCAGGGTGACCCAGTCGTAGGACATGGCCACGAAGCCATCTCCATCGGGGTCGGCTTCCACAGGGCTACCCCGGCCCCTCTCGTCCCGTCCCCAGGAGTTCTTGACCAGGAACACGCGGCGTGCGTCGTCGTAGCCCACCATCAGCATGGCGTGGCCGCCCCAGCTATCCGGACCGGGACCGGGGATCCAGACGTTATCCCGGAACTCTAGCCGCACCTCCTCACCGTACCTCCTACCTATCAAAACTGCGCTGAAGGCGATTTCCCGCCCCTCGGCCAGCTGGGTTTTGTACCACTCCAGACGGATGAGCTCCTCAGGCCTGGCATAAACGATGTGGCTTGGGCCGTAGATGGCCTGCTGCTGGGCCGCATTGGGGAAAGGGGTTACAGGAGCCCGGTAGAGGGGATAGATTTCGCGTCCTCTCTCGTCCAGGGTTTGCACGGTCCAAAGCCGGTGGGTCAGGTTGAAGGTGTCCAGGTAATCCTGGCGCTCGGTGATGGGGCCGTACCAGAGCACCCGGGGGTCATCCAAGGGGTCATCGGTCTTTTCCAAGAAGGGGCGGGTGTTGTTGTAGGGCCAGTGGGTTTCTGCGGGGATGCCGTAGCGCAGCACGTGGTCCAGGCCCCAGGTCACCCCGCCCCCGCTGAGGCCATAAATGGCGTTCTCCCGCAGGGGGAGCGGCATGGGAGCACCGGGGGCACCGGTGCTGATCAGGAGGCCCATTTTCTGCGCGCCGTTGATCCATTCCTCGGAGAGGTCCAGCTCCAGACCATGCAGGCGTTTGTAGGCAGCCTCCAGCAAAGCCGCTACCGCGAAGGAGGTGCAGGTCCCCCGTATCCACTGGTCGCGAATCGGGGTCTGGTTGGCCCGCAGGTCCGCGCTGGGGGGTAGGGCCAGGGGGCGGATTGGCTGCCCCTGGGGCAGGGGGCCCTCCTCCTCCAGGATCGCTTCGTTGCCATCCTGGAGCCTTGTTTCGTAGTAGGCCCTGGCTTCTTCTATTTCTTCCAGGGTGTTTAGGGCTACCAGACGGCCGTCCTCGAGCCGCACGTATGGGCGGTCGTTGGGCAGGCCATTGCCCGAGGGGGGGGTCGGGGGGGTGCACCCCACCATCCCCAAGACCAGCCAAAACAGGAAACCAAACCTAACTTTCATGGCCTTTTTCCTCCTTTTTTCTCTCCTAGGGCAGCCGGTGGTAAAGCGGCAGCCCCGCCGGCGCTGGGTAGAGGGCAGGGAAGCGGGTGTACTGGGTGCCGCTTGTGCCCACGGTGAAGACCCGTTCCGGGATGACCGGGCTTCCCGGTGAGTTCACCCCGCTGAGCTGGCCCGGCGCCAGCCGGGCGAACCTGTCGGCGGTGTAGGTGACCCAGAGGCCCCCACCCTCGTCAAAGGCCATCCCGTAGAGGAGAGCCCCCACATTCAGGTAGACCCGCACCGAAGGGGTCAGGCTGGTGCTTCCGGTGCCGGCCAGTTCGGCTGGGGTGAAGCGGTAGAGGGCGTTGTCGCCGAAGGCCATTACCCAGAGATTCCCCCCCGCGTCAAAGGCCAGGCGGTAAGCGTCCAGCCGGCTGACCCCATCGCTGGCGATGAGCTCCCGGTCCGGCGGGCCGCTGTAAGAGGCCTCAAGCCGTGCCCGGTCGTAGCGCACCGTGGTGCCATCGGAACTGCCCCCCCGGCCCAGCCAGAGGTTGCCGCCGGCGTCAAAGGCCAGGTGCTGGGGGTTGTCCACCTGGAGGATCACCCCGGCGCTCAGGGTGGTCCGGCCACTCCCGGCCCCGGCGAGCTGCTCCCGGGTCAGGCGGTAGACCCGGTCGGTGCAGGTAGCAGCCACCCAGAGGTTCCCCTCCGGGTCAAAGGCCAGCCCTGAGGGGAGGCAGGTGAGGCCCTGGAGGTCAATCCGGCGGTCGGGGGTGGGGCTTGGGCCGGTGAGGGTCTCCGCCGGGTAGCGGTAGAGGTGGGGGTCGGCGGTGGTGCCCCCGAGGACCCAGAGGTTGCCCTCCTGGTCAAAGGCAAGCCCTTCGCTGCCGCGGGTGGGGGCGCTGGGGTCGGGGTTCAGCGTACCCCCTGCGGCCAGGTTTCCCCGGGCGAAGCCCAGGGTACGGTCGGCCGAGTCGTCCCCTAGCCAGAGCCTGCCGCTCGTGGGGATGGGGGCGTAGGCCACGGCCACGGAGGTGGTTTCCCCCGGGCGCACGCAAGTGGGGCTTGGGCTTGCCCCTCCCCGGTAGGCCTGGCGGATAAGGGGGTGGGTGTCCGCCGTCTTTTCCGCCCGCAGGGTGTAGATGCCCGCCTCCACGGCGAGGGTCTGGCCGGCGGTTAGCGTGCGGCTATACCCCCCGGGCCCCGTCACCTGCACCCGGGCCAGGACGCCCTCGGGGAGGCCGGAGACCTCCACCCGGAGGCTACCCTGTCCTGCGGCGGGGCAGTTGCCCTGATTTCCCCCGCTGCCAGGATTGCAAGCGGGGAGGAGAAGAAGTGCTCCTA
Source organism: Meiothermus sp. QL-1 (assembly GCF_003351145.1). Lineage (NCBI taxonomy): Bacteria > Thermotogati > Deinococcota > Deinococci > Thermales > Thermaceae > Meiothermus > Meiothermus sp. QL-1. The sequence goes on from NZ_QQSV01000013.1 coordinate 63,004, forward strand.
GAGCCAAGGTCCACCATTTTTGACCCATCTTCACTTCACCCCTTCCCGTGGCCCCTTAGGAGGCCTTCCCAGCGGATAGCGCGCTTCTAGGTGGCGGAGGAGGCTCTGCCAGTCCGGGAAGTAGCGGGGTTCCTCCCCGGTTTCCCGGAGGAGGAGGGGGTGTTTCCCCTTGGGGTCCACCCGGAGGATTAGGAGTTTCCCCCGCACCCTTTGAGGATGGGGGAGGGGGCGTTGCAAGGGCGTTGCAAGGGGCTAAGCGGCCGGGGTCAGGAACAGGCTATCCAGAAGGCGGTGCCAGGCGGCAAGGGTCTCCTGGTACGCCGGAGGGGTCAGGGATTGCTGGCGGGCCCGGTGGGCACGCAACCGCGTGAGGGCCCCGGTGGGGTCCAGGCCGCAGGCCGCCTGGGCCAGGAGAGGGATGTCGGAGGTGGGGAGGCGGTCCCCCAGGGTTTTTTCGGCTAGGGCCCTCGCCTCCTGTGCCCGCCCCTGCCTGAGGAGGGCCAGAGCCAGCCAGGCGGCGTCCAGGGGCCAGTCGGGCCTTTGGGCTTCTAAAACCTGGCGCAGCAGGGACTCTGCTTCCTCTAAGTTCCCCTGGAGGAGGCGGGCCACGGCCAGGTCGGCCTGGGCCTCGAGAGCGCTCTGCTTAAGACCCGCCGCCTCGGCCAGGCCCAGGCTTTGACGGAAGAGGGCTTCGGCCCCTTCCAGGTTCCCCCTCCAAAGCAGGGTGTTGCCCAAAGCCCGGGCCGCCTCGCTGCTACCCCGGGGTTCCCCTATGGCCTGGAAGACCTCGAGGGCCCTTTGCGCCCAGGTTTCGGCCTCCTGGAAGGCACCGAAACGGAGGAGGAGGCCGGCCAGGTTGATGCCCACCCCAGCCTGGAAGTGGGTCCGGCCCAGCTCCCCGAAGTGGGCGTGGGCCGCGTAGTAACTTTCCAGCGCTTCTGCGTAGCGCTCCAGGCGAACCAGGGCTAGGCCGCGGAAGTTCTGGAAGACCCCCAAAGCCTCCCGGTAGCCCAGGGCTTCGGCCCTGGTATAGGCCTCTGTAGCCTCCGCCAGCGCTTCCGCCCAGGCCTCCTTGCGCAGGGCCAGGGTGCAGGCAAACTGCTTAAGCCGCACCTCGGCGAGGCCGGGGCGTCCCAGGCGGGCCAGGTGGCCGAGCCAGGTTTCCAAGTCCTCGCTCTCAGCCACCACGGCGAGCTTGGCCAGCAGGTAGGCGGCGGCAGCCATGGCGGCCTCCTTGCCTTCTTGGCTGGCCTTTTCCCAAACCCGAAGGGCCTCCTCCCTGGCCCCGGGTTTTCCCAGATTGGCCAGGGCATCCGCCCGGAAAAGGCAGATCTGGGGGTGCTCCCCCAGGGCCAGGGCCGCCTCTGCGTGGGCCAAGGCCTCCCCCCAACGCCCACCCATGGCCAGAAAGCGCACCCGGCGGAGGCCCGTTTCCAGGCGGAGGGAGGAGGGTAGCTCAGGGGTCAGGCTTTCCAGGGTCTTCAGGACAGCCTCCTGGGCGGGGATCTGTCCCGAGAGCATTAGGGCCTCCTCTAACTCCAGGAGCAGGCGGGCCTGGTCCTCCGCTTCGGCGCCGGCCCTCTTCTGGACCTCGCGGGCCCAGGAGAGGATCTCCGCGGCCACGGGAAAGGCCTGGCGTTCCAGGGCCGTCCGCCCCGCCCGCATAGCTACATGCCAGGCCTCCTTCAGGCGCCCTGCCGCCTCCAGGTGCCGGTAAGGAGCCTCCCCTTGGGCCAGGAGCTCCTCTGCCAACAAAACGTGGAGGGTGCGGCGTCGGGCGGGGGGCATCTCCTCCAGGACGGCCTGGCGGAAGAGCTCGTGGGCGAAGGTATACCCCTCTGCCCCACCCCGCAGGTACCCCGCCGCTTCCAGGCCCTCCAGGGTTTCCATCCAGGCCAGGGTCTCTCCCCCCAAAAGGCGGCGCAGACTGAAGGGGTCCAAGGGGTTCCCCGCCACGGCCAGCATTTCCGCTGCCCTTCGCCCCCCCAGGGCCTCGAGGCCCCGCACCACCTCCTCGTGGATGCTTTCCGGGAGGGGAAGCTCCCGGTAGTCCTCCGTGGCCTCGTCAAAGGGGGTGTGCCAGCCCTCCGGGTCTGCCCGGAGGAGGCCTTGGGCCATGAGGTGTTCCAGGGTGCGGAGGAGAAAGAGGGGATTCCCCCCAGTGGCCCGGTGTAGCCTTCGGGAGAAGAGTACCCCTCCGGTTTCCATACGGGAGAGGGTGCGTACCAACCGCAGCACGTCCTCTTCCGCCAGCGGGTGGAGCCGTACGGGGCTCAGGAGGCCGTCCCGCTCAAGCTCCCGGAGCGCCGCTGCCAGGGGGTGGGGTTCCCGTAGCGCCTCGGGCCGGGTTGCCCCTAGGACCCGCACTCCGAAGGCCCGGCTACGGCGTACCAGGTAGGGCAGAAACGCCAGCGTGGCGGCGTCTGCGTGGTGAAGGTCATCCAGCACCACCACCCCCCCTGCCGGCAGCCCCGCTGCCAGGGTCTGGACCAGCGCCTCATGCAAACGTGAGAGGGCCAGGCCGGCCTCGCCCTCGCCCAGGGGACGGGCAGGGACCCTCAGCTCGGGCAGCAGGCGGGCCAGCTCTTCCCGCCACACCCCGGCCGAAAGCTCGCCCTTCTCCCAAAGGGCCCGCAGAACCTCCACCAACCCACCAAAACCTGCCTCTAGTGGGCTTTTCCGGTGGGCCACCCAGCGGAAACCGGGTTGAAGTTGGGCATACTCCTGAAGAAGCCGGGTTTTGCCCAGCCCTCCCTCGGCCACCAACAAAGCCAGGCCCCCGGCCGTCTGAAGTGCCCCCCAAGCCTCCTCCCGCCCCATCAGCGGGGGATTCTTGAGGCGGGTGGAGGAAGGCAACGTCACTGCTTTTCCCCACCGCAGGGCCCCGGCTAAGGCTACCAGGCTCTCGGATGGCTCCACCCCAAGCTCCCGCCAAAGCCTCTGCCGGTAAGCCTCATAGGCCTTGAGGGCCTCCACCTGGCGGCCCAGCCCGGCCAAAAGGCGCAGCCGCAGGACCTGCCCCTCCTCGTGCAGGGCATCCAGCGCCAACAGCCTCTCGGCCCGCTCCAGCGCCTCTTCCAGGTGCCCCTGCTCTAAAAGCTCCACCGCCCACCGGTAAAGCACCTCGGCCTGCAGGGCCTGCAGGCGGAGGCGGGTGGACTCGAGCCACTCCTCAAACAAAGGCGCAGCCCGCACCCGCAGGCCCTGCATAAACTCCCCTCGGAAGAACCCCTGGGCCCTGGCCCAGTCCCGCGCCGCCACCGCCTGTAAAAGCTCCTCTATATCGCTTTTTACCCCCACCAGACCAAGCCGCTCTCCCTTTTGCTCCAAAAAGGAGCGCTGGGGGAGGCGAAAAAGCTCCCGACGCAGGTTGGCCCGTGCCCGCTCTTCGGGCAGGTCCCAAAGCAGGGTGGCCAGGTGCTCCCGGGTCTGGGGCCCTTCCAGGGCCAGGTAGCCCAGGAGGCCCCAGAGCTTGTGGGTAGGCAGCCCCACCGGCGCTCCCTCGAGCCGGAACACCGGAAACCCCAGGAGGTCGAGGGTGGTTTGAGCCATTTGGCCCCAGTCTAGCACCGCAGCGGCTGTGCCATCCCCGAATCGCAGACCCTTGAAGCCCTCACCCCACCCCCTTAGCCTATTCCCGGTGCGCCTGCTGGTCCTTAGGCAGAAAAACTTCCGCAACCTCGCCACGTCAGTTTTCGCGCCGGGCGCGGGCCTCACCACCGTGGTGGGCGGCAACGCCCAGGGCAAGACCAATTTGCTCGAGGCCATCGAGCTGGTGCTGGGCGGTGAAATGCAGGGCAGCACCCTGGAGCGCATCGCTTTCGGTGAAAGCGAGGCCTTTTTGTACGCTGAGGTGGAAACCCAGTGGGGCCAGAGCCGGCTCGAGGCCCACCTAAGCCGCGAAGGGCGGGAACACCGGCTCAACGAGGCCCCAGCCTCCCTGCGCGAGCTGGCCCAGCTACCCGGGGCGGTACGGCTCGGCCCCGACGACCTGGCCCTGGTGCAGGGCCCCCCTGAGGAGCGCCGGCGCTTCCTGGATGTACTGCTCTCGCGCTTCTCGGCCCGCTACCGGGCCCTTTTGGGGAGGTATACCCGCGCCCTCCAGCAGCGCAACGCCCTGCTCAAAGAGCAGCTCCGTCGCCAAAGCCCCCTGTCCACCCTGCAAAGCGTCGTCGCCGTATGGAACGCTGAACTGGCCCGCTACGGCAGCGAGATCCTGAGCCTGCGCCGGCGCATGGTGGCCCGGCTATCCTCCCTGGCCCGCGAGGCCTACCGCGAACTGGCCCCGGGAGAGCTCGAGCTGGAGCTTTGGGAAACCGTGGCCCCCGAGCGCTTACTGGAAGCCCTGGAGGAAAACCTGGCTGAGGATTTGCAGCGGGGAGCCACCAGCCTGGGCCCCCACCGCGACGACCTCCTGATCCGGCTATCGGGGCGCGAAGCCGCCCGGTACGGCAGCCGGGGGGAATGCCGCAGCATCGCCATGGCGCTACGCCTGGCCGAGCACCGCCTGCTTTGGATGCACTACGACGAGGCCCCTTTGCTCCTGGTGGACGAGTGGAGCACCGAGCTGGATACCCGCCGCCGCGAGGCCCTGCTGGCCTACGCCCAGAGCCTACCCCAGGCCATCCTGGCGGGCCTCGAGACCCCGGGGATGGGCGCGGTGGTAAAAATTGAGGCAGGCGTATGGCGCTGAAAAACCCCAACCCTCGAGCCGTCCAAGAAGCCCGCCGGGGTCTTCTTTGGGCCCTGCTGCTCTCGCTGGCCATTCTGGCTGGCATCGTCGCCCTGCTCGCCGGCCTGACCCTGCTGCGCTTAGGTCCCCACGCCGCCACCCTCCTATCGGGCGAACCGGCAACCCTGGCCCCTGGCCTGCAGGCCAACCCCATCCTGCTGCAGGTTAGCCTGGGCGCCTTCGCGGTATCCACAGGGCTCCTGCTGGCCTTGGTGTGGACCATGCGCCAGCTCCGGCAGCGCTGGAGCCAAACCGTCCCTGAACCCAACAAGAAGCGGAAAAAACAAAAATAGGGCCAGGCTGGTCGCCTGACCCCTGCTTGGCGGAGGAGGGGGGATTCGAACCCCCGATAGGGACTTTAGGTCCCTATAGCGGTTTAGCAAACCGCCGCCTTCAGCCACTCGGCCACCCCTCCATGGGGTCGGGTTCTGGGGAGCCCCAAAACCGCACACGATACTTTAGCACAAAAATCCTCTAGTTGAAGTACCCCCTGGCGGAGGGAGAGGGATTCGAACCCCCGGTAGGCTTGCGCCTACTGCGGTTTTCAAGACCGCCGCTTTCGACCACTCAGCCATCCCTCCATCCAGCGCATACCCACTATGGGGCGGAGGAGCCGGCTTGTCAAGCCGAACCAATGGGGGGGCTTGCAATTTTTTCCAGGGTATGATAGAAAGCCCTTACAAAGGTTCGCAAACGATTGCAGTAGGTGCTGACAGAAGGAACCAGGCCCCAAGGGACTCCTCAAGCGTGTTCACACCTATGTGTGGCAGTGAGCTGCAAACGATTGCTAAATATGGTTAGCCTAGACGATGTAGCTAAACGAGCTCAAGTCTCCCCTTCCACCGTTTCCCGCGCCCTTTCGCACCCGGAAATGGTGGCCAAGGCCACTCGAGAGCGCATCCTGCAAGCCGTAGAGGAACTGGGCTACCAGCCCAACCAGGTAGCCCGGAGCCTGCGTAAGCGCAGCAGCCGCACACTAGGTCTAATCATCACCGATATTCTCAACCCCTTCCACGCTACCTTAGCTAAGGGTGTACAGGACGCGGCCGAGAAACACGATTACACCGTTTTCTTTTTCAACACCGACGAGGAACCCGAAAAAGAACGACGCGCCCTTTATTCGTTGCGTGGTCACCTGCCCCAAGGTCTTCTCATTGTTCCCACTGCCAAAGCCCGCGAAAACCTGAAGCTGATGAAGAATTTGCCTATTGTGGAGCTAGATCGCAGCAGCGGCACGCCTGGGGTACGCACTGTAATGGTGGATAACATAGGAGGAGCTCGTAAGGCCGTCCAGCACCTAATTGAGCTGGGTCACCAACGCATCGGAATGATTGTGGGGCGGCTCGACATCTCTACCGCCGTCGAACGCCATCAAGGCTACCGCGAGGCGCTAGCTGCGGCGGGTATACCCTACTGCGAAACACTGGTCTTGCCCGGCAATCACCGTGAAGAAGATGGCCGAAAGGCCGCCCTAGCCCTGCTCTCCCTCCCTCCTGAGGAGCGCCCCACTGCGCTTTTCGTAGGCAACAACGAGATGACCATAGGTGCCGTGCTGGCTATACGTGAGCTGGGCCTGCGCATTCCCGAAGATATCTCTATCGTGGGTTTTGATGACTCCCGCTGGGCCGCAACCACACACCCTGCACTGACCGTAGTGGCCCAGCCCACCTATGAGTTGGGTTATCTGGCCTGTGAAAGCCTCATCAGCTCCCTTAGCCAGGAGACAAGTCTTCCCCCCAACATTCGCTTGGAAGTGAGCTTCATTGTTCGGGAGTCCACCGCCCCACCAGGCGGTTTTAGCAATGGACTCAAAGGTAAAAGGAGGAAAGCGGCGAAGTAAGAGGCGTTTGGCAGAAGGCTCTGGTGAAAGGAGAAAATATGCGCAGGCAAGTGGTTCTAGGCATGTTGGCAGTAGGTATCGTAGCACTAGGGCTGGTCACAGCCCAAAACAAGACCCCTTACATCGGGCTCATCACCAAAACCGAGTCCAATCCCTTTTTCGTCAAGATGAAGGAGGGGGCTCAGAAGGAGGCCCAAAAACTGGGGGCCCGGTTCATCAGCGCTGCTGGCAAGACCGACGGAGACAATGCTAGCCAGGTTGCAGCCATCGAGAACATGGTGGCCGCTGGGGTGAATACTATCCTGATTACCCCCAGCGATGCCAAGGCCATCGTACCCGCCATCCAGAAAGCACGCGCTGCAGGGGTGCAGGTTATTGCGCTGGATAGCCCTACCGACCCACCGGATGCTGTGGACGCCCTATTCGCAACCAACAACTATCAAGCGGGGGTTCTGATAGGGCAGTACGCAGCCGCTGTGATGAAGGGCAAAAAGCCTATCATCGCCACTTTGGACCTCTTCCCTGGCCACCCAGTAGGAGCCCAGCGGCACAATGGCTTTCTAGCCGGCTTTGGCTTGAAGAGCTTTGGCCCTGAGAGCAACGAATTGGCCCGTCCAGCTGAAGTCGTTTGCATGGCCGACACCTACGGGGACCGGGCTAAAGGCCAGACAGCCATGGAAAACTGTCTGCAAAAGAACCCTAACATCAACTTGGTCTATACCATCAACGAGCCAGCTGCAGCTGGCGCTTATCAAGCCCTGAGGGCAGCAGGGAAAGAAAAGAACGTGATAATCGTCTCGATTGACGGGGGTTGCGAGGGTGTGCGCAATGTAGAGCGGGGTATTATCGCGGCCACTTCCCAGCAGTACCCTCTCAAGATGGCCGCCATGGGGGTACAGGCTGGGGTAAAGTACGCTCGGACCGGGGTTAAAGCCCGTGGCTACGTGGATACTGGAGTCAACCTAATCACCAAAACCCCGGTACCTGGGGTAAGCAGCAAGGACGTCAAGTTTGGCTTGGAGAACTGCTGGGGCCAGTAGAAACAACCTAGCTCAGGGGGCGGGCCAGCCCCCGCCCCCTGTTTGGTATCCTTTCTTGTAAGGTACAGACGTACAAAAAAAGCGAGGGCGGCATGGCAGATCAGCAATCCAGTGCAACCCACCCCAAAAACATTCTAGATAAACTTCCGAACCTGACCATTATGGGGCCGCTGGTGGCCCTTCTTCTGGCCATCGTTTTCTTCAGTCTACAGTCGGACCGATTTCTGACTGGTCAGAACTTCTCCTTGATTTTGCAGCAGGTCTCGGTGGTAGCGGTGCTGGCGATTGGCCAAACCCTCATAATCCTTACCGCTGGCATCGACCTCTCGGTGGGTTTCGTGATGGCCCTGGGAACTATGGTAATGGCCAAGTTCGCAGTAGAGCTGGGACTACCCCCCCTGTTGGCCATTTTGTGCGGAATAGCCATCACAAGTGGCTTCGGCTTTTTAAACGGCTTTTTGATCACCCGCTTTAACTTGCCCCCTTTCATCGTCACTTTGGGCACCATGAACATTGCCTTTGCTCTTACGCAGATTTACTCCAAAGCCCAAACTGTAAGCGGCCTGCCAGAAGCCCATCTGTTTTGGGGCAACACCTTTCGGTTGGGCGAAACCGTCTTCACCTACGGAGTGGTGTTGGTGATCATTCTATACCTTCTGGTTTGGTTCTTCTTGAGCGAAACCGCACCTGGACGCCATCTCTACGCAGTAGGCAACAACCCCGAGGCTGCCCGCTTGATGGGCATCCCCACCCAGCGGGTACTGCTCCTTACCTACACCATCGCAGGTTTCTTCTATGGGATTGCCGGCTGGCTTCTGATTTCCCGCACCAGTGTGGCCGACCCCAACGCCGGGCAAACCGAGAACCTCGAGACCATCACCGCTGTAGTACTAGGTGGCACCAGCCTTTTTGGGGGACGGGGAATGATTCTAGGCACGTTGCTGGGGGCCCTTATCGTGGGGGTCTTCCGTAACGGGCTAACCCTGATGGGGGTCTCTTCGGTTTACCAGGTCTTGATCACTGGAATTCTGGTAATTCTGGCCGTGGTAGCCGATCAAATCTCTAAGCGAAGGAACTAAGCCATGGAACTGAACCAACTGCAACCCACGCAAACGAACACGGTATCCCTGCCCTCATCTACACCCAGCCCCAAACCCAAGGTCGTGCTGGAGGCCCGCGGCCTAGTCAAGCGCTACGGTCATGTAACCGCGCTGGATGGGACCGATTTCGAGCTGCGGGAGGGGGAGATTTTGGCTGTAATAGGTGACAACGGTGCGGGCAAGTCGACCCTGATTAAGGCCCTATCAGGGGCAGTTATTCCTGACGCAGGGGAAATATATCTGGATGGTAAACGGGTGCACTTCCGCAGCCCCATGGACGCTCGCAAAAGTGGCATCGAAACGGTCTACCAGGATCTTGCGGTGGCCCCCGCTATGACCATCGCAGAAAACCTCTTTTTAGGGCGGGAAATCCTTAGGCCTGGTTGGTTTGCTCGCCTGATCCGGTGGATTGACAAAAAAAAGATGCTCGAGGAGGCCATTGCCTGCATGCAGGAGCTAAAAATCGGTGTCCGTTCTATGCGTCAGACGGTCGAAACCCTCTCGGGCGGCCAGCGGCAAGGGGTAGCGGTGGCCCGTAGCGCCGCTTTTGCACGTCACGTGGTGATAATGGACGAGCCCACCGCAGCCCTAGGGGTAAAGGAAGGCAACATGGTGCTGGAACTTATCCGGCGGGTGCGCGACAGCGGCCTACCGGTTATTATTATCAGCCACAATATGCCCCACGTCTTCGAGATCGCTGACCGTATCCACATCCAGCGCCTGGGCAAACGAGCGGCTGTGGTCAACCCCAAGAAAATAAGTATGTCTGATGCAGTAGCGGTGATGACCGGGGCCAAAAGTCCAGCCGAACTTCCCCCCGAGGTCTTGGCTGAATGAAATGTTCCTAGGCATAGACCTCGGCACCAGCTCCTGTAAAGCCCTGCTGCTTTCTCCTGAGGGGGAGGTCCTGGCCGAGGCCCAGGAGGGCTACGCCGTGCAGGCCCCCCAGCCCGGCTGGGCCGAGTCCGACCCCGAGGACTGGTGGCAGGCGGTGGGCCGGGCTGTGCGAAGGGTGGTAGAGAGGCATGCCGGTGAGGTACAGGCCCTTGGCCTTTCGGGCCAGATGCACGGGGTGGTGCTGGCCGACGCAGAGGGCCGCCCTTTGCGCCCGGCCATCCTTTGGGCCGACACCCGGGCCACGCAGGAACTAGAGGCCCTGGAAGCCCTACCCGCAGCGCAGCAGCACAGGCTGGCCAACCCGCTGGCGGTGGGGATGGCTGCACCAAGTCTTTTATGGGTGAAGAAGCACGAGCCCAGCGTCTACCAAAAAGCCCGCTGGGCTCTGCAGCCCAAGGACTGGCTGCGCTTCAGGCTTACCCAGAAGGCCGCGAGCGAACCCTCAGACGCCTCCGGCACCCTCCTGTACGACCTGGCTGGGGACACCTGGGACCTGGAGGTGGTGGAGGACCTGGGGTTGCGGCCCGAACTGCTTCCTCCCCTGATGCCCTCCGGGGCCGTCGCCGGCCATCTAACCCCCCCAAGCGCCGAGCAGCTGGGGCTGCCTGCAGGGCTGCCGGTGGCTGCCGGGGCCGCGGATACCGCCGCCGCCCTGCTGGGCAGCGGCCTGAGGCCCGGGGAGGCCCAGCTCACGGTGGGCTCGGGGGCCCAGCTCGCAGTACTGCTGGATGAACCCCGGGTGGACCCAACCCTGCGCACTCACCTTTACCGCGCAGCCCTCCCCCGCCAGTGGTACGCCATGGCCGCGCTGCAAAACGCCGGGCTGGCCTTAGAGTGGGTGCGGGAAACCCTGGGGCTAAGCTGGGCAGAGTTCTACCAGGAAGCCCAAAGCGTCCCGCCCGGCAGCGAGGGCCTGGTCTTTCTGCCCTACCTGACCGGGGAGCGCACCCCCCACCTCGACCCCAGGGCCCGGGGGGTCTGGGCCGGACTGGGACGGCATCACCGGCGGGGACATCTAGCACGGGCCGCGCTGGAAGGGGTGGCCTTTGGCTTGCGGGCCGGCCTCGAGGCCCTGGGTCAGACCCTTCCACCCAACACCCCCCTGCGCCTCGCAGGGGGGGGTAGCCTTCACCCGTTCTGGCGGCAGATGATAGCGGACGTACTGGGCCGGCCCCTTCTCCTCTCCCCGGTCTCCTCGGCCTCGGCCCGGGGGGCAGCTAGGCTGGCAGCACTAGCCCTGGGGCAGCCCCTTCCCCCGAGCCCCAGCCCCACCCAGGGGGTCTACCCCAGCCCCTGCGACTACGAGGAGGGTTATGCCCGTTTCCAAGGGCTCTACGCCCGCCTCAAAGGGTGGTTCGCCTAGAGGCTGGTAAGAACCTATTCGAAACGAAGAAGGACAGTTATGTTTATAACATGAAGCGTAGACCGTACCCCTCGGATGTGAGCGATGAGGAGTGGGCCTTCGTGATGCCCTACCTGACCCT
>NZ_QQSV01000014.1 GCF_003351145.1 Meiothermus sp. QL-1
CAGCTGATGCCGGGCTCGGGGTGTTACAGCACCGCCGGGCCATTTCTGTTCCCATCATACAACCTGTACCCCCGCATTGAAGATGCGGGGCACTATAGCCCCTTCCACACCATCCCCGTTTCGGTAGACGCTCTTGCGGAAGACCACATAAGGCCCGGCGTCGGGGCTGTAGACGTCCCGCTGCACAGCGACCGAGAACTCCCCCTCCTGCCTCAAGAACTCCCGGTAGGCCGAGCGCAGCTCCTCCAGCCCCGGCGCCGGCTCGCTCGCCACCTCCACCACGATGCCGTGGGGGTTCTCGCCCAGGCGCAGCAGGGCCTCGCGGGGCTGGCCGGTGATGGTGACCAGGCGCGGCTGGACCCCGGCGGCCCTCGCCGCCGCCTCGGAGACCAGGTGATGGGGGCGCCCAGCCATCCCGGGGCCCAACCTTACATGCTCAGGGCTGGACGGGCCAGGAGCAGAAGAGGACCCTGCCCTTATCTGCAACAAGGAAAAACACCAGGGCGCCCCTGTTCGGGGCACCCCGATGTGATAGGAGGTAACCTGCATCAGGTAGCAGGTTGCCAGGAGCATAGCACAGGTGACCGCCCTGAGTCAAGTACCTTGTTGACTTATGGGGGATTTTCTACTAGATTGTAGATTGATAGGAGAAAGTCATGTCCATCCTGCTGCAACACGAGATGGCAATCCGGCTCAGGTTCGACGATGGCCGCAGGGCCATCATCAGTAAACCGCGGCGCGGAGACCCCGCCCTTCAGGGCTGGGGAGGAGCGCCGCGTTCACCCAAAACATGCACGGGGGACAAGGGACGTGGTAGGCTCTCCCCGTGCGCTTCCTCGTCCCCAGGGCCAAGCTCACGGAGTACCTCCTCAACCCCAAGCACCCCGAGGGGGGAAGCAAGGCCCGTTTCTTCATAGCCCTGGGCTTCTCGCCGGGGGCTCCCGAGGCCCTGGAAGAAGCCCTTCTGCGCCACGCAGCGGAGGCGGAGGAGGTGGCCCGCAGGCCGGGCTTTCTGGGACAGGGTCTGGTGCTGGTCCTGCGGGGCCCCCTTCGCAGCCCCGGAAGGCAGGTCCTCCTGCAGAGTGTCTGGTACCATGAGGAAGAGGGTGCGGCGGCCCGTCTGGCGACGGCCTACCCCTGGAAAGGGCGGCGATGCGGGAGCACGAGCTAGTGGTCCTGAGGCGGGATAAGGAGGAGTGGGACCTGGAGGCGGGGGACGTGGGGACCGTGGTCCTGGTCTACCCCCACGGGGGTTACATGGTGGAGTTCGTGGACCACGAGGGGAACACCCTGGCCCTCCTGGACCTGGCCGAGGAGGAGGTGGCCCCCCTGAAGGGCCCTGCTCTCCTGCGGGCTAAGGGCGCCTGACGCGCCTCTTTCCCGCTCCTTCCTCCCATGCGCGGCCTGGCCCTTGGGTGTACAATATTTACGCGTTCAACGATTCTAGTCTTTAAGTCTAGGAGCTTCACATCCAAAAGGTTTGAAAGAAAGGTTTGAGAGAGGTAGCTACCCCACCCACTCCTCCTGCTTGATGCTGTAGACCCGGCTGACCCCCCGCTCGGCCGTTACGCCGTACAGGGCGTCGCAGGCCTCCATGGTGCGCTTCTGGTGGGTGACCAGGATGAACTGGGTCTGGCCCTTGAACTGCTTTAGGAAGCGGCAGAAGCGCTCGATGTTGGCCTCGTCCAGGGGGGCATCAACCTCGTCCAGCACGGCGATAGGAAGCCCCCCACGCCCCTCCCCTATCTCCGATAGGGCAAACAGGAAGGCCAGGGCCCCCATGGTGCGCTCGCCCATGGAGAGCAGGTTCAGGCTGACGGTGCGCTTGCCCGCCGGGCGAAGGACCAGCTCGAGGCCCCTCGGGCTCCGCTCCAGACCAGCCTCAGCGTCGAGCAGGGCCCGAGCGTAGTGAGCGAAGCGCTCCTTGAAGCGGGTGTAGGCCTCCTCCAGCCGCTCACGGTAGGCCGACTCTATCTCCCTGAGCTCGCCCTCCAGCCGCTGCACCACCGCCTCGGCCTCCTTCAGCGCGGCCTCGAGACGCTCCACCTCTTCCTTCAAGCGAGCATACTCGGCCTGGGCCAGGTGGTTGACCGGGCCCAGGGCGGCCAGCGCCGCCTCGGCCTCGGCCAGGGCCCGGGCCAGGCTGCGCGGCTGGCCCTCCTCCACCGGGCCTGGGGGCAGGGTGGAGAGCTCCTGCTGCAGGGTCTCGACGGCGGCCTCCCGCCGGGCCTGGGTCAGGTGGAGGGCCTCGAGGTCGGCCAGGACCTGGTTCATACGGGCCAGAAGGCGGGTCTCCTCCTCGGCCAGCCGCCGGCTTTGCTGCCGCGCGGCCTGCAGCTTTTGCTCAAGCGGGCCCAGGTCCAAAGCCGCCCGGGCCTCCTGCAGGCTTGCTCGGCGCTCTTCCAGCTCGGCCAACCGCTGCAAAAGCCCGGCCTCCTCCTGCCCAAGCTCTGCCAGCCGCGCTTCGATCCGGCGCTGTTCCCGCTGGGCCTGGGCGTAGCGCTCCACGTCCTCGTGGTAGCGCTGCCAGGCCAGGACGAGCTCGCGCTGCTGGGCCGCCTGCAGGTGCAGGGCCTCGTACTCCTGCCGGAGGGCCTGCAAGGGGGTGGGGTCAGGCGCTGCTACCGCCTCGGGGGCCTGGGGGGGCGGGGCTGGCTCGAGGCGCACCAGGCTGGACTGCACGGCCTTGAGCTCGGACAAAAGCTCGGCTTCCTGCCGCACCAGCTCCGCAAGGCCCAGTCCCACCAGCTCATCCTGGAGGGCCCGGCAGGCGGCCTCCAGGCGCTGGGCCTCGGCCTCCAGGCGCTGGGCCTCGGCCTGGGCCTCCTGGCAGCGCCGCCGCAGGGCCAGCATCTGCCCTCCCCGCTGCACCCGCCCGCCGGTCAGGGCCCCGCTGCTCTCCAGAAGCTCGCCCTCCAGGGTGACCAGCCGGGGGTGCTGGGGGTTGAGGCGGGCCAGGGCCAGCGCCGCCTCCAGGTTTTCCAGCAGCAGCGTATCCCCGAGCAGGACGGGCAGGGCCTCGGGACAGGCTGGGAGGGCCACCTGCTCCCGCGCCACCCCCACCACTCCGGGGAAGTGCGCCAGACTCGAGGAGCGCTCCCTGGGGGGTTTGAGCAGGGTGCGGGGCAGGAAGGTGGCCCGCCCCCCCCGCCGCTTGAGCAGCTCGATGGCGGCCTTCGCCGCCTTCTCGTCCTCGGTCAGAACCCACTGCATCCGGGCCCCCAGGGCCACCTCGAGGGCCAGCTCCAGCCCGGCCGGCACCTGCAGCAAATCGGCCACCACCCCGATCAGGCCGGGAATTCCCGCCGCCCGCACCTGGCGGGGCCCCTCGGCCAGGTCGGAGCCCGAGCGCAGAAGGGCCTCCAGCCGGCGGGCCTCGGCCAGGGCGGCCTGGGCCTCGCTGCGAAGCCGCCTTTCCTTCTGCCTGTGCTCCTCGAGCCCAGACCTCAGGGCTTTCTCCCGCTGACGGAGGTGCTCGAGCCGCTCCTGGTGTGCCAGAAGCAGGGCCTCCAGGCGGGCCCGTTCCTCCTCCAAAGCCGCCCGCCGGGCCTGCTCTTCCTCGTAGGCCTGCTGCCGGGCCTGGTAGGCGGCCCGGGCCTGCAGGTAGCGCTCGTAGGCCTGCCGGCCTGCTTCGAGCCGCCGCTCCTCAGCCAGAATGCTCCGCCGCAGCTCGTCCAGCCTTCGCTCGTCCTCCTGGAGGCGGGCGGGGTCTGGCTCGGGGGCCTGAGGGGGCTGGGGGGGCTGCAGGCCCTGCAGCCTGGTTCGCTGCGCCTGCGCTTCGGCTTGCTCCCGCGCGATGCGCTTTAGCAAGTGGCCTAAAGCCGCCTGCTCCTGCTCCACCAGCCTCAGCTCAGCCACAAGCCCCTCGGCCTGCCGCAGGGCCTCGGCCAGGGCGGCCTGGGCTGCTTCCTGGGCCTCCTGGGCCTTCTGCTTTGCGGCCTCCAGGCTCCGCAAGCGCTCGCGGATGGCCTCCTGTTCGGCCCTGAGCTCCCGGGACCTGTGCGCCGCGGCCTCTGCCTCCCGCTCGGCTTCCCGGATGCGAGCGGCAAGCAGGCTGCGCCGGAGCAGGAGAACCCGCGCGGCCAGGGCCTCGGCCCGCTGGGCGGCCTCGGCCTGCCTGGCCTTCTCGGCCAGGAGGGCCTTCTGCTCTTCTAGCTCCTGGCTGCGCTGGGCCCGCTCGAGGGCAGCCTGCCCCAGCCGCTCCCGTGCGGCCTGGCTGGCCTGGGCCACCGCGCGCAGGCCGGCGGCCTCCTCCAGGTAGCCCAGAAGCACCTCCGGGCCAGCCTGCAGGATCTGGCCCACCTCCCCCTGCCCCACCACGGCGTAGCCGCCGCGGGTGAGACCGGTGCCCCAGAGCACCTGCTCCACCTGGCGGAGGGTGCCGGGCCGGCCTGAGATCCGCACCTCGCTGTGGCCGTCCCGCTCCAGCCGCCGGCTCAGGGCTACCCGCCTTTCCCCACCTAGTTCAAGGCTTACCTCGGCAAAGCCCGAGGGCGCGCGCCCCTCGGCCCCGTGGAAAAGCAGGGAAAGGGCTTCCTCCCCCCTGAGCTCGCGCGCCCGGGCCCCCACCACCCAGCGCAGCGCCTCGACCAGGTTGCTCTTGCCTGAGCCGTTGGGGCCCACGATGCCGTGGATGCCGGGGCCGAACTCCAGACAGGTTCGCTCGCCGAAGGACTTGAAACCCTGCAGGATAAGCCGCTCGATGCGCATGGGTTAGGGCCGTGTAAAAGGGTCCAGAAGCGAAAGGTGGCCCAGGCTCTCAACCTCCCGCCCTTCCAGCAGGAACTTGACCTGGCGGACCTCCCTGAACTCCAAAAGCGTGTTGGCAATGCCGTAAATCAGCATCATCTCCCCTGCGGCGCCGTAGCCCAGCTCCGCGTAGGACCGGGGCAGGTCCACCAGAGCGGTGCCCTCCCACAGGAAGACCGTGGGGGCCCTGGTGCCGGCCGGCACCAGGAGCACGGCCCCAGGGATGCGAGGGCCTTTGACCAGCTCCTCCAGTACCCGCCCCAGAAGGTACTCCCCCTCGGCCACCTGGATGCTCCGCTCCTCAACCACCAGGCCGTCCAGGTTTTCCTTGGCGAAGTAGAGCCGGATGGTGCGGGGCCCCTGGGCCTCCGGGGTGGTGGGAAGGTTGAGGGGGCTGGAGGGGGGGGACTCCCGCCGGGTCGCCCAGAGGGCCAGCAGCCCCAGGACCAGCACGGCGAGGCCCAGCAGGTTGAACAGGCTCAGCGCTCTTCGCATCGGCTACCTCCCCAAGTGGGCGAGGATGGCTCGAGCCAGCGCACCCGCCACCTGGTCGCGGCCCTGGGGCGTGCGGAGCTGCTCGAAGCCGGCCTCGAACAAAATCGCCGCACCGCCAGCCAGGGAAAGCACGTACATGGCGTCCTGGCTGGTCTGGGCCACCATGCCCAAAGCGGCGAACTCCTCCGAGACCCGCTGGGCCAGGCGGGCTGAGCTGCCCGGAGGGGCGACGTAGCGCTCCAGGATGGCCCGCTGGGCCGCTGGAGTGCGGGCGATGAGCTCCCGCCCTTTCTCCAGAAGGCGCAGGGTCTGCACCTCCGGGTGGCTGTAGACCCGGATCTGCTGGCCCGCCGCCGCGTGCAAACTGACGAAGACCTGGGCCGTGGAGGCGTACTGGGCCCGGGCTAGAAGGGGAACATCCCGGTCGGCATTGCGGGTTAGGACCACCTCGAGGCCCTGGGCCTGCAGCAGCGCCCTCAGGCGCAGGGCCAGGCTTAGCGTCAGGTCCTTTTCCCGCAAGCCCCCCACCACCACCCCGGAATCCCCGCCCCCATGGCCCGCATCCAGCACCACCCGGGGCGGGCGCACCTCCTCTCCCCTTTCCACCACCACCTGTCGGGGCAAAAAGAACAGGCGGAGCTGGCCTTCCCCTTGGGGAAGGTAGACCTCGCTGCCCCAGCCCTCCTTGCTGAAGCTGATGGCCGAGCTGGGGGGAACGTCCGGCACCTCCTGCACCCCGATGAGGGCCACCCTCGGGGGGCTTGCCGAGATAAGGCGGGCCTGCACATCCCGGTCAAAGCTGAGGATATACCGCTCCACGCCGCCCGCCAAAGCCCGCTCTACCCGCAAAAGGCGGGCCGGCTGCAAGGCCAGCACCGGCGCGCCGTAGTCCACCCGGTAGTAAAGGTCGAGCCGGCGCGCCAGCTCCCGCACGGGAACCCAAAGACCATTCTGGAAGCGATAGGCCGAGAGGGTGCGGGCGGCCTCCGGACCCGAAGCGCTTATGCCAAAAGCGGCCACCCGGCTGCCCAGGCTCAGGTAGAGCCGGCCGGGAACCTCGAGGTAGCCGAGCCCTAGGGCCTCAGCGATGAAGCGGGCCGGTCCATAGGCCTCGCCCCCCTCCCCCCCGGGGTAGAGGGCCTGGGTTTCCTGAGTACCCACCAGCAAGCGGCCTTGGTACTGGGAAAAGCCCAGGGCAAGCGTGAGGAGAGCGAGGAGCATTCCACGGCCCATCCGAAGCACCAGCCGCTAATGTTTTACCCCCCCTGTTTGGGGAGCGCAAGGCTGGGGAGATTAGTGAAAACCTTCACAATAAAGATTGCTCGTGATAAGTTTACCAACCCCTCACCTCCCGCTGCACCGCCTTCCGCTTGTCCTCCTGCTTCTTCTGGTAGTCGCGCCGACCCTTGGCCAGGGCCAAAAGCAGTTTGGCCCTGCCCCGCTCGTTGAAGTAAATCCGCAGGGGCACCAGGGTCAGGCCCTTCTGCTCCACCTTGGCCCGCAGCCGATCGAGCTCCCGCCGGTGCAACAGCAGTTTGCGCAGGCGGCGGGGGTCGTGGTTGGTGTACCCCCCCTTTTCGTAGGGGGCTATGTAGAGGTTCTCCAGGAATAGCTCGTCCCCCTCGAAGCGGGCAAACGAACCGGTGAAGTCCACCTGACCGGCGCGGATGGACTTAACCTCGGTTCCCTTGAGCGCCAGGCCCGCCTCGTAGGTTTCCAGCACCTCGTAGTCGTGGCGGGCCTTGCGGTTTTCCAGTCCCGGCATCGCTGGCACCCCGCGAATTTGTTATATTTTTCACGATTTTATCGGCTGGTGAAATATTTCGCCAAAACTCAGTGGTCCTTATCCGGCAAGCCCTTGTCCTTGACCAGAAAAATGAACATGAGAAGCAACAAAACTATCACCCCACCAGCGCTCAGGGTAATGATCTCATCCAAAGACATAAAGCCTAACCTCCAGGAGGAGTCTACCACTTAAACTGGAATGGTGACTCTACGCAGGGTGCCGCTGCTGGCCTACGACTGGACGCTGGTGGTCCTCGTCTTGCTCATCAACCTCATCGGTCTGGTGACGCTCTACAGCGCCGCGCCCAACCCCAGCATGTGGACCCAGCAGCTCCTGGCCTTCCCCCTGGCGGTGGCCCTTGGGGTGGGGCTGCAATTCCTCTCCCGCCGGCAGGTCCTCGCCTGGTCCCTGCCCCTCTACCTCCTCTCGGTGGGGCTGCTTGGGCTGGTGCTGCTGGTGGGAAAAGAGATCAACGGGGCGAGGGCCTGGTTCGACCTGGGGCCCGCCAGCTTCCAGCCGAGCGAGATCGCCAAGATTGGGCTGGTCCTGCTCCTGGCCCGGGTTCTGGCCGCCCGGGCCCTGGCGCACCCCCTGGACTACCTGCCCCCTGCCCTCATCGCCGCCCCTATCCTGGGCCTGGTCCTCATCCAGCCCGACCTGGGCGGCGCCTTGGTTATCCTGGCCGGGGTGCTGGGCATGCTCTTCGTGCGGGGCATGCCCCTGCGCCACATCATCCTCGGCCTCCTCGCCACCGCCCTGCTCCTTCCCACGGTGGTGTGGCCCAACCTGAGCCCCTACCAGCGCGAACGGGTGGAAATCCTCTTCGACCTCTCCAAGGACCCCCGGGGCAAGGGCTTCCAGCAAATCCAGTCCACCATCGCCATCGGCTCGGGGGGCCTTATGGGCAAGGGCTTCGGCGCTGGAACCCAAACCCAGCTCGGCTTCGTGCCCGAGCGGCAGACCGACTTCATCTTCTCGGTTCTGGCCGAGGAGTGGGGCTTTCTGGGGGCCACCACACTGCTTCTGCTCTATGGCCTGCTCTTCTTCCGCCTGGGGCGGATGATCACCGAGTGCGTGCGGATGGAGGACCGGCTGGTGATCACCGGCGTGCTGGCCATGCTGGCCTTCCAGGTGGTGGTGAACGTGGCGGTCACGCTGGGCCTCGCCCCGGTCACCGGCCTCACCCTTCCGCTGGTGTCCAAAGGGGGCAGCAGCCTGCTCATGGTCTACCTGGGGCTGGGCCTGGCCCTCCTCATTCACCGGGAGCGCTACCGGGAGGTGTAGGGGCCAGCACCACCACCACATCGTAGCCTGGGGGGTCTATGCGGATGCGGCTTTGCAAAGGCAGGTGCAGCAGATCGGCCAGGTCGCGGGCCAGGGCAAAGGCCATGGAGGCCCGCCCCACCCCGGAGGCCCCGCTTTGCACCAGCACCCGGCCCTCCCCCCCCACCGGCCCCAGGCGCACCTCCGGGGGGGGAAGGCCCAGCTCCAAAAAGCCCTGGCGGTACAGCTCCCCCAGCCCAAGGCCGCTCTGGTCGAGGAGCAAAACCCTGAGGCCCAGGGCCTCCGCCTGCGCCAGCCGGGCCATGGCCCTGGTCTCCGGGTACTGCCCCAGCATCCCGGCCAGGAAAGCCGGCATGGCCGCGGTATCGGGGAGCAGGTAGGGCCCTGACTCCCGGGTGGGCAGGGTGGCCGCCTTCAGGCTAAGGCCCCGAAGGGAGGGGAGGAGGGCCAGCGCCTCCGGGAGGGAGAGGCTGGTCTCAAGGGAGTCCCAAAGCGCTGCCGCCATCCCGGGCAGCCGCGGCCAGTAGCGCGGGCTTTGCGCCTTGTGGGCCACCTGCTGGAGCACCTCGCGGATCCGGTCCAGCCGGCCCAGATCCGAGCCCTCCCAGCGGCGGAAGCGCATGTACTTGACCGCGTCCTTGCCGTTCAGGTGCAACCTACCTGCAGGAAAGTCTATGTAGAGGCCTGCAGCCCGGTCGGTGTAGCGCATGGGGTAGGGCAGCTCGACCTCGATGCCGTCCACCGCATCCACCAGCTTAATCACCGCTTCAAAGGTCAGGACCAGGTGGTGCTGCACCGGTAGGCCCAAGAGATGCTCCACCGCCTGCCGCAGCCCCTCTGCCCCGGCGCGCTCGTACACCGCGTTGATCCGGCCGGAATAGTGGCCCATGGGGGTGGGTCCCTGGTAGAGCAGGTCGCGAGGGATGGCCACCAGAACCGCTTCCCCACCCCGCAGACGGAGGTAGAGGATGGTATCGGTCCGGCGCCCGGGGCCGCAGGGGGTGTGGTGGCCGCAGTACTCGGTGTCGCGGGCCGCCACCACCAGGCTCAGCTCGCCCGGAGCTGGAACGAAACCTCCCAGGGGCAGGGGCTGCTGCCCTGCGGGCAGGCGGGGGCCGTAGGCCAGCACCCCCGCCAGAAGCAGAAGGGCCAGGCCCAGGGAGAAAAACGAGAGCCTGGGTGTCCGCGGCCCCATGACCCCAAGCTTACAAAAGCTTGGCCTGGGGGTGCAAAGCTTCGTAGGCCGCGCGGGTGCGGGGGTGGAGCTCGATGCCCTTGCGGGAGAGGTACTGGACCTTGCAGGCCACCGCTTCCCGGTAAGCCTCCAGCAGATGGCCCCGCAGGGCCTGGGCCCGGATCTCGTGGTTGACCCCGCGGCCCGGCTCCGAGACGTCGGCCACGTAGAGGGCCATCCCGATACCGTGCCGCGGATCCACCCCATAGACGTGGCCCTCGATGGCCTCGAGCACCTCCGGGTCTTCCAGCCCCCAGGCCTCCGCCATGCGCCGGGCCGCCCGGCCGTGGAGGGCCAGCGGGTGCTGCCGCTCTATCTCGTGCTCGGGCGGGGCCAGTTGCAGCAGCTCCTCAGGGGACATATCCCGGGCGGCATCGTGCAGGAGGCCGGCCAGGTAAGCCTTCTCCGCATCGAGGCCGTTGGCCCGGGCTATCTCGGCGGCCAGCTCGGCCACCCGCAGGATGTGGGCAAAGCGCTCAGGCGTCACCCGGGCCTGCACCCGCTCGAGCCAGCCAGTTCCAGTACGCGTCAAGCCATCCTCCTAGCAGGCGGGAAAACGCCCAGCCGAGCTGAGCCTACCAGCTTGGTCAGGCAACTGCCAAGGCTTGCAACGAAAGCGCAGAACGGCTATAGTTTTCATTTGGCTAAAAGCCCAGGGAAGGGCTTTGCTTGGAGTGTGTGATGATGTACGCAATTATCAAGACCGGCGGCAAGCAGTACCGCGCCGAGGTCGGCAGCCGGCTGCGGGTAGAAAAGCTGGAGGCCAGCCCTGGCGATACCCTGGAGTTCGAAGCCCTCATGCTGGGGGGCGAGAGGATCGTCTTCGGCACCCCCACGGTGCCCGGCGCCAGGGTGGTGGCCGAGGTGGTGGGGCACGGCAAGGGGAAGAAGGTGGTGGTGGCCAAGTTCAAAGCCAAGGTGCAGTACCGGCGCAAGCGGGGCCACCGCCAGCCCTACACCGAGATTCTGGTCAAGGAGATCCGCGCCTAGGGGGTGAGGTATGGCACACAAAAAGGGACTGGGCTCTACCAAGAACGGCCGCGACAGCCAGGCCAAGCGCCTGGGGGTCAAGCGCTTCGAGGGCCAGGTGGTGCGGGCGGGCCACATCCTGGTGCGCCAGCGGGGCACCAAGTTCCGCCCTGGCGCAGGGGTGGGCATGGGCCGTGACTTCACCCTCTTCGCCCTGATAGACGGGGTGGTGGAGTTTGCCGACAAGGGCCGGCTGGGCCGCTACGTGCGGGTCAGGCCCCTGGAGGCCCAATAGCCGAGAACCGCGGGCCAGGGGCCGGCATCGGCCCTTGGCCGTTCTTTTTAGGAGCATGTTCAGGGATGTCCTGGAGATCACGGTAGAGGCCGGGCGCGGCGGGGACGGCTGCATCAGCTTCCGCAGGGAAAAGTACATCGCCAAGGGGGGGCCCGACGGGGGCGACGGCGGGGACGGGGGCTCGGTGGTGCTGAGGGCCCGGGGGGAGGTGGACTCGCTCTCCACCCTCTCCAAGCGGGTCTACAGGGCTGAAAGCGGCCAGCACGGGATGGGCAAAGGGCTCTCGGGGCGCTCGGGCAGGGACCTGGTGGTGGAAGTACCCCGCGGCACCCGGGTCTACGACGCCGAGAGCGGGGCGCTGCTGGCCGACCTGGTGGAGGAGGGCCAGAGCTTTGTGGCCGCCTTGGGGGGCAAGGGGGGGCGAGGCAATGCCCACTTCGTGACCCCCACCCGCCAGGCCCCCCGCTTCGCCGAAGCCGGCGAACCGGGCGAGAAGCGCCGGCTGCGCCTGGAGCTCATGCTCCTGGCCGACGTGGGCCTGGTGGGCTACCCCAACGCCGGGAAGAGCAGCCTCCTGGCCGCCCTCACCCACGCCCAGCCCAGGATTGCCAGCTACCCCTTCACCACCCTCTCGCCCCACCTGGGGGTGGTCGAGCGCGGCCTGGAGCGCCTCACCCTGGCCGACATCCCCGGGATCATCGAGGGGGCGGCCCAGGGCCGGGGCCTGGGGCTGGAGTTCCTGCGCCACATCGCCCGCACCCGGGTTCTCCTCTACGTCCTGGACGGCTCTGAGCAACCCCTACAGACCCTGGAGATGCTCCGAAGCGAGCTCAGGGCCTACAACCCCGCCCTCCTGGCCCGCCCGGCCCTCATCGCCCTCAACAAGACCGACCTGCTCCCGGCCGAGGAGGTAAAGGCCCGGCTGGACGAGCTGGGCCAGGCCGGCCTGCCGGTGCTGCCCATCTCGGCCCTGCACCGCGAGGGGCTACCCGAGCTGGTCGAGGCCCTCTTCGCCCTGGCCAAGGCGGCGCCTAGGCCCCAGCTCGAGCCGCCCCAGCCCAGGCCTGAGCCCCAGGAGGAGATCCGGGTAGTCCAGCTCGAGGAAGGGGTGTTCGCCCTCGAGGCCCCCCAGCTCGAGCGCCAGGTCAGGCGGCTCAAGGGCGACCTGATGGAGGCGGCGGGCTATCTCCAGGAGCTCTTCAAGCGCCACCGCCTCGAGCAGGTGCTGAAAGCCCACGGCGTGCGGGCCGGGGACACGGTCCGTTTTGGGGAGCACGAATTCGAGTACATACCTGAGGTAGACTAAGCCCCGAATGGTTGCCACGGACGCCCACACGCTCATCGCCCAGATCAAGGAGGCCCTGGAGGACAAGAAGGCCCTGGACATCGTCGCCCTCGATCTGACCGAGGTCTCCGACGCCCTGGACTACTTCGTCATCGCCACCGGCACCTCCCAGCCCCACCTGCAGGCGCTGGAACGGGCGGTGCGGGAAAAGCTCCTGGCCCAGGGCGTGCGGGCCGCCCACGTGGAGGGGCCCAGCCCCCGCTGGGTGCTGCTCGACTACGGGCCGGTGCTGGTCCACCTGATGAGCCCTGAGGCCCGGGCCTACTACGACCTGGAGGGCTTCTGGGCCGACGCCAGGCGGCTATAGGCCAAACAGAGCGAAGAAGCCCTCCCGCACCCGGGAGAGAAAGCCGGCCAGGGGCTGGCGAAACAGGGTGAGCAGGAGCAGAAGGGCCACCACCGCATAGGTGGGGCTGCTTTCCAACCGCCATATGAGGGGATGCCAGCGCAGGGGCAAGAAGCTCTGCAAAATCTTGGAGCCATCCAAAGGCGGGATGGGCAAGAGGTTGAAGACCGCCAGAACGAGGTTGACGCTGGCCGCCACCGCCAGGGCCTGCAGCAGCCAGCGGGGCTCCAGGTAGCCCCCCTCCAGCAGAAGGCGCAGCAGGAGGGCGAGAGAGGTGGCGATGAGCAGGTTGATGAGGATGCCCGCGACCGAGACCAGAAAAAGCCCCAGGCGGTAGTGGCGGAAGTTGGGGGGATGGATGGGAACCGGCTTGGCCCAGCCCACCCCCAGCAGGAGGATCATCAGCGAGCCGATGGGGTCCAGGTGCTTGAGGGGGTTCAGGGTTACCCGGCCCTGGGCCTGGGCGGTGGGGTCCCCCATCCAAAGGGCGGCGATGGCGTGACCCCACTCGTGCAGGGCCAGGGAGAAGAGGAGCACCAGGACCACCAGGAAGAAAGCCAGGGGGTCGCTTTGCAACAGGAATATCAGCCCCATCAAAGCCCCATGGCAGCAAACAGCGCGTTCAATAGTCCGCTAAGCCCTGCGCGGATGGCGGGGAGGATGCCGGTGAGGTTGAGCACCAGGAAGATCAGGAAAAAGCCCACAAAGCCGTAGCTCTGCAGCTGGTCCATGAAGCGCCGGGCCTCCGGACTGCCCACCGCGTAGACCACCCGGGCCCCGTCCAGGGGGGGCACGGGGAAGAGGAAGACCGCGGCGTGGCCGATCATCAGGGAGCCGGCCACCTGCATCCCCAGGGCCAGGCTCGAGGCGGCCGGACCCAGGAATTCCAGCAGGCGGGCCAGCAGGATGTAGAAGAAGGCGGCCACGAAGAAGCCCAGTGGCCCCATCAGGGCCACCTGGGCCCCCCTGGGGCCAAAAAGCCGCCAGGGGACCAGGCGAGGAAAGCCGAAGCCCAAAAGGGCCAGGAACAAAAGGCCCAAAGCGTCCAGATGCACCCTGGGCTCCACGGTCAGAAAGCCGTAGCGCCGGGGCTCGCCGTCGCGGTAGCGGTCGGCCAGGTAGGCCTGGAACAGGTTGTGCACCACCAGGCCAAAGGCCCCAGCGGCAAGGGCCACGAGGTAGGCCAGGGGGTCTCTACCCAAAAGCTCGAAGAAAAACATGCTGCCCCCAGTTTACGCGCAAACCAAATCAGCCAAGTAGCCGCGCGACGAAGTCGGTGTAGACCTCCCCCCGCTGGTAGAGCTCATCGTCCATGACCCTGAGATGGAAGGGCACCGTGGTCCTGAGGCCCGGCCCCTCGATCACCGTCTCGGCGAGGGCCCGCCGCATCCGGGCGATGGCCTCCTGCCGGTCCTCGCCGTGCACGATGAGCTTGGCCACCAAGGAGTCGTAGTGGGGCGGAATGCTGTAGCCGGCGTAGAGGTGCGAGTCCACCCGCACCCCAGGGCCTCCGGGGAAGTGCAGGGTCTCCACCTTGCCGATGCTGGGGCGGAAGTCCTTCTCGTAGTCCTCGGCGTTGATGCGGCACTCGATGGCGTGGCCCCGCAGGACGATCTCGCTCTGCTTTAGCGTAAAGGGCTCCCCGGCTGCGATCTTGATCTGCAGCTTGACCAAATCCAGCCCCGAGACCATCTCGGTCACGGTGTGCTCCACCTGGATGCGGGTGTTCATCTCCATGAAGTAGTAGTTGCCCTCGGGGTCCACGATGAACTCCAAGGTACCCGCCCCCTGGTAGTTGACGTACTTGGCCAGCCGCACCCCGGCGGCCAGGATCTCCTGGCGCAGGGCCTCGTCCAGGCGGCTTGGGGCCTCCTCGATGAGCTTCTGGTTGCGCCGCTGCACCGAGCAGTCCCGCTCCCCCACGTGGACCACGTGCCCCTTGCCGTCCCCCATCACCTGCACCTCCACGTGGCGGAAAAGCTCGATGTACTTCTCCAGGATGAGCGAGGGGTCGGAGAAGTAGTTCTGGGCCTCGAGCTGGGCCTGGGCGAAGGCGGTCCTCATCTCCTCGGGCGAGCGCACCACCTTCTGCCCCCGGCCCCCGCCCCCCGCGCTGGCCTTGAGCAGCACCGGGTAGCCGATGGCCTCGGCGGCCTCCAGGGCCTCCTCCACCGACCGCAGCACCCCCGTCCCCGGCACGGTGGGCACGTTGGACCTGGCCGCAATCTCCCTTCCCCCGGCCTTGGAGCCCAGGCTGTGCATGGACTCCGGGGTGGGCCCGATGAAGACGATGCCGTGGTCGCGGCACATCTCGGCGAACTGGGGGTTCTCGGCCAGGAAGCCGTAGCCCGGATGGATGGCCTCGGCCCCGGTGATAAGGGCGGCCGAGAGCAGGTTGGGGATGTTCAGGTAGCTCTGGGCTGAGGGCGCCGGCCCGATGCAGATGGCCTCGTCGGCCAGCAAAACCGGCAGCGACTGGCTGTCGGCCTCGCTGTGGGCCACCACCACCTTGATGCCCAGCTCGCGGGCAGCGCGCAGGACCCGCAGGGCGATCTCGCCCCGGTTGGCCACCATGATCTTCCTGAACATACCGGCTCCTAAGCGGGTTCGATGAGGAAGAGCACCTGGCCGTACTCCACCGGCTCGGCGTTGTTGACCAGGATCTTGCGCACCACCCCGTCGAACTCGCTTTCGATCTCGTTCATCAGCTTCATCGCCTCGATGATGCAAAGCACCTGCCCCTTCCTGACCCTATCCCCTTCCTTCACGTAGGGCTCGGCCTCGGGGGAGGGAGCCCGGTAGAAGGTGCCCACGATGGGGGCCTTGACCTCGAGGTAGCGGACCGCCTCCTCCTTGGGCTCCGGCTTGGGCTGGGCCGCCTCCGGGGCTGGAGAGGGTGGATTCTGCGGGGCGGGCTGGGGGGGTGTTGCGGGCGCCTGCACGTACTGCACCTCAGGGCCCCGCTTGACGGTGAGTTTGTAATCAGGGGTCTCGAGGGTGAGCTCGGAGACCTCGTGGTCCTGCAGGGCTTGGAGGATGGACTTAAGCTCCTTTACGTTCATGCTCGCCTCCAGGGTCCTTTGAGCCTATAGAAGTATACGCCGCCCAAGGAAATAGGGCCCCTTCCGCAGAAGGGGCCCCGGCGCCCTCACCGCTAGGCCCGGCCTAAGTACTCGCCGGTGCGGGTATCCACCCGGATGACCTCGCCCGGCTCCACGAAGAGCGGCACCTGCACCACCGCCCCGGTCTCGAGGGTGGCCGGCTTGCTGCCCCCCGAGACCGTGTCGCCCCGCACCCCGGGGGGGGTATCCACCACCCTGAGCTCCACCGAGGGGGGCAGGGTGATGTCCAGGGGCCGGCCGTTGTACATGGCCCCCTGCACGGTCATCCCCTCCTTGAGGAAGCGGGTGGACTCGGAGATGCTTTTGGGCACGTGGAACTGCTCATAGGTCTCCAGGTCCATGAAGACCAGCTCCTCGCCGTCGGGGTAGAGGTACTGCAGCTCCTTGGTCTCCACGTAGACGTCCTCGAGCTTCTCCCCCGAGTTGAAGGTGCGCTCCACGATGGCCCCGGTCTCCAGGTTGCGGAACTTGGCCACCACCTTGGCCCCGCCGCGGCCTATCTTCTGGTGCTGGTACTCGATGCACTGCCACAGTGCACCGTCCATCTTGACCTTGGTTCCGTTGCGCAGGTCGGTAACGCTGATCATCGAACCTCCTGTCCCCAAAGCCCAAGTCTACAGCAAAAGCGCACAAACCGGGGGCAGCGCCCCTGCCCCCGGCGCTGGGCCGGCCTACTTCCTGGCCTTCCGGCCGTAGGTGCCGGCGAACTTCTTCTGGAACTTCTCCACCCGCCCCTCGGTGTCCACAAAACGCTGCTGACCGGTCCAGAAGGGGTGGTTGCCGCTCCACACCTCCACGTGGATCTCGGGCCTGACGCTGTAGGTCTGCATGACCACCTCGCCGTTGCAGATGATCTTGCAGGGGACCAGCTTGGGATGAATCTTCTCCTTCATGGGCACTCCTGTGCAGTCAACCCTAGCACTATACCAGGTCTGGTCGAGTCGGGCAAGACGGGTTAAAATCGCCCCCAGCCATGGTCAGAGGGGTACGCGGTGCCATAACGGTGGAGGAGGACACCCGGGAAGCCATTCTAAGCGCCACGCGCGAGCTTCTGCAGAAGATGCTCGAGGCCAACCAGATCACCGACTTCGACAGCATCGGGGCCATGATCTTCACCCTCACCGACGACCTGCGCGCAGCCTTCCCTGCCGAGGCTGCCCGGCAGCTCGGGATGCAGCGGGTGCCGCTCATCAACTCCCGCGAGATCCCAGTCCCAGGCGCGCTGCCCCGGGTCATCCGGGTGATGATGCTCTGGAACACCGACGTCCCGCAGCACCAGGTCAAGCACGTCTACCTGCGGGACGCGGTGCAGCTCAGGCCCGACCTGGACAGCGCGCAGTGAGGGCCTAGCGGACCCGGGCCCCCGGGGGGAGCTCCTTTTCCGGGGTCACCACCACGACGCGCCCCTCGGGGCCCTCGCCGGCCAGGATCATCCCCTCCGACCGAACCCCACGGATGACCGCCGGCTTGAGGTTGGCCACCAGGATGAGCTTCTTCCCCAGCAGGCTCTCGGGGGTGTAGTCCTGGGCGATGCCCGAGACCACCTGGCGGGTGTGGTCGCCCAGGTTCAGGCTCAAAACCAGCAGCCGGTCGGCCTTGGGGTGCTTCTCGGCCCGCACCACCTCGGCCACCCGCAGGTCCAGGCGGCTGAACTCCTCAAGGCCAATCTGTTCACCAGGGCTCGGGTCCTCCCCCTGCCCGTCCGGCTTGGGGGCCGGCGCGGCGTCCGGTTTGGGGAAGAGCAAGGGGGCCTCCTCGGGGATTCGGGTCCCCGCCGGGGCCAGGCCCCAGACCTCGGTCTCGGCCAGGGTGTAGTCGCCCAGCCCCAGAGCAGCGCGCAGGGCCTTGGCCTTGGTGGGCAGGGCCGGCTCTAAGAGCACGCTGGCGATGCGCAGACCCTCCACCACGGTGTAAAGCACCTCTTCCAGCTCCTGCCTCCGCCCCTGGCGGGCCAGCTCCCAGGGGCGGGTGTCGTTGATGAGCTTGTTCAGGCTCCGCACGTACTGCATCACCTCTTCCAAAGCCAGGTGGATGCGCAAGGCCCCCACCTCCCGCCGCACCTTCTCGGCCAGGGCCAGCCCGGCCCGGGCCGCTTCCGAGTCCGGCGAGGAAGGGGCGGGTATGACCCCCCCGCAGTACTTGAGGAGCATGGTGCGCACGCGCGAGAGCAGGTTGCCCAGGTCGTTGGCCAGGTCGGCGTTGAAGCGCTGGGCCACCACCTCCTCGCCGAAGGGGCTGTCGGCGCCCAGGGTGGTGTCGCGCAAAAGAGCGTAGTGTAGAGCGTCCACCCCGAACTTCTCGGCCAGGGCCAGCGGGTCCACCGCGTTGCCCAGGCTCTTGCCCATCTTGCGCCCGTCCATGGCCAGGATGTGGCCGTGCACCACCAGGCGCTGGTAGACGGGGAAGCCCGCGCTTTTGAGCATGGTGGGCCAGAAGATGGCGTGGGGCTTGAGGATGTCCTTGCCGATGACGTGCCAGGCGTGGGGCCAGAACTTCTCGAAGAGCCCCCGGCTCCAAAGCGAGGAGATGTAGGCCAGCAGGGCGTCGAACCAGACGTAGGTCACGTGGTCCTCGTCCCAAGGAATGGGAATCCCCCAGGGCACCCGGGCTTTGGGGCGGGAGATGGAGAGGTCGCCGATGGGCTCCTTGAGCATCTCCAGCACCTCGTTGCGGTAGGCGGTGGGCTGGATGAGGTCGGGGTGGGCCTGGAGGTACTCCAGCAGCCAGGGGCGGTACTTCTCCATGCGGAAGAAGTAGTTGGCCTCCTTGCGCAGCACCGGGGGCTCGGAATCGCCCGGCAGCACCCCCCCCACCAGCTCTTTTTCGGTCACAAAGCGCTCGGAGCCCACCGAGTAGAGCCCCTCGTACTCGGCGTAGTAGATGTCCCCTGCCTCGTAGACCCGGCGCAGGACCTCCTGCACGAAGCGCTTGTGCCGTTCGGAGGTGGTGCGGATGTAGTCGTCGTAGCTGATGAGCAGGCGCTGGTAGGCGGGCTGGAAGAGCTGCTCCGAGACGTAGTCCACGAAGGCCTGGGGCTCCTGGCCCGCGTTCTTGGCCGCACGGGCAATCTTCTCGCCGTGCTCGTCGGTTCCGGTGACGAACTGGGTCTCGTAGCCGTCGAGGCGGTGGAAGCGGGCCAGAAAGTCGCAGATGATCTTCTCGTAGACGTGGCCGATGTGGGGGGCCGCGTTGGCGTAATCGATGGCGGCGGTCTCGTAGAAAACTTTCATTCTCCTCCTCGGGCAAAAAAACCGGGGCGCACGCGCGCCCCGCCGATAGCCAAGCCGCTATCGCCGGGGTCCGGGCTTCATTCGCGGAAGGCGCCCCATGGGCCTTATTCTACAACGAGCCCCCGCCAAGGTACTCCACCCCCCCCGGCCCCGCCACGATGGCCAGGGAGGCCAGCCCCACGAAAAGCCCGGTCTCCACCACCCCGGGGATGCGCTTCAGGGCCCCGTCGAGGCCCGCCGGGTCCTCGATGGGGCCAAAGCGCATATCGGCGATGTAGTTGCCCCCGTCGGTCCGGTAGGGCTCCTCCCCCTGCATCCGCAGCCTGGGCTCCCCCAGGCGGGAGAGGGCCCTCAGGGTCGCGCGGTGGCCGAAGGGCACGATCTCCACCGGCACCAGCCCCCGCCCCAGCCGGGGCACCTTCTTGCTGTGGTCGGCCACCACCAGGAAGCGCCGGGCGTTGGCCTCCACGATCTTCTCCCGCAAAAGAGCTCCCCCCAGGCCCTTGACCAGCGATAGGTCGGGGGCAATCTCATCGGCCCCGTCTATGGCCAGGTCCACCCCTTCGGGCCCCAGCTCCACCAGGGGGATGCCCTCCTGCTGGGCCAGCCTGGCGGTGGCCTCGGAGGTGGGCACCGCCACCACCCCCCTGAGTTCCCCCTGGCGCAGCCGCCGGCCCAGCTCCCGCACCACGTGGGCCGCGGTGGAGCCCGTCCCCAGGCCCACCACCATCCCAGACTCCACCTGCCGGACGGCCTCGAGGGCCGCTCGGCGCTTGAAATCGTCCAGGCAGTCCATAGCCCCCAGTCTACCCGCGAAGCCTCTGGAGCACCTCGGCCACCTCGGCGGCGTGGGCCTCGGGCCGGACCTTCTCCCACACCCAGGCCACCCGGCCCTCGGGGTCGATCAGGTAGGTCTGCCGCAAAACGCCCTCAAAGACCTTGCCGTACATCGTCTTGGTGCCCCAGGCCCCATAGGCCCGCACCACGCTTTTCTCGAGGTCGGCGAGGAGGGGGAAGTTGAGGGCGTACTTCGCGTGGAAGCGGGCGTGGCTTTGCACATCGTCGGCCGAGACGCCCAGCACCACCGCCCCCAGCTCTTCCAGCCGCCCCTTTTCGTCGCGAAAAGCGCAGGCCTCCTTGGTGCAGCCCGGGGTATCGTCCTTGGGGTAGAAGTAGAGCACCACCCACCGCCCGCGGTAGTCCTCCAGCCGGTGGAGCCGGCCCTCCTGGTCGGGGAGGGCGAAGCCCGGGGCCATCTCGCCAGGCCTCAGCATAGCTACCCCACCTTGTAGCCCAGCCTGCGCAGCAGGTCTTTGCGCCAGGCCACGTCCTCCTCGCCCTCCACCCCAAGGGGCTTGTACCCGTCCAGCACCCCCAGGATGCCCCGCTGCTCCCCCTCCTCGGCCACGACCACCGCCAAAGGGTTGGCCGTGGCCGCGAAGATGCGCACCACCTCGGGGCAGGCCTTCACCGCGTGGAGCACGTTGATGGGGTAAAAACCCTCCCCCAGCACAATCAAAAAGGAGTGGCCGGCCCCTATGGCCAGGGCATTCCTGACCGCCAGATCCACCAGGTGGGGGTCGGTGCCGCTCCTGCGCACCAGCCGCTTGCCCGAGGCCTCGCAGAAGGCCAGGCCGAAGCGGATGCCCGGCACCGCGGTGACCAGGGCCTCGTGCAGGTCCTCCACGGTCTTGATGAAGTGGCTCATCCCCAGGATGAGGTTCAGGTTCTCGGGCTTCTCAACCGGCACCACCCTCAGCTCCATGCCCTCATTTAGGCACAGCGTAGCGGACCAGGTCAACCGTGCTGCCGTCCGGGGTGGCGTAGCGGACGATGCCCAGCCCCGGCACGAAGTAGACCTCCATGACCTGGCTGCCGCCCCCGCTGGTCACGGTGGAGGTGCGGATCACGTAGGCGTTGAAACGGCCCGCCGGCACACTCACCCCCTCGATGCGTACCACCTTGGCCAGCAGGGCCACCAACTGCCCGCCAAAGCGGCTGCGCCCCCCCCACTCCTGCCCCAGGGCCAGAGGGGGGGCGGGGTAGAGGAGCAGGGGGGGATCGTAGGCCTGGAGCGAGCGGCCCACCAAAAGGCCGTGGAGCCACACCCCCTCCGGCGTGTAGCGGAGCAGGTCGGCGCTCACCGGCCGCTTCTCCAGCCGCCGCTCGAGGACCCAAAGCCCGTCCTGTTCGCGGGTGAAGACCTGCTCCATTCCCGAGGAGTAGACCCAGGCGTAGCCCGCCCCATGGGGGTAGTAGGCCGTCGGTGCGGCCCATCCCCACAAAAGCCCCAGCCCCAACCAGATAAGACGCCTCATCCCTCCTCCCGGCCCAAAGCGTGCCCCCGATGGGTGGCGGCCTCCACCGCCTCGATGAACGCCGCCCGCACCCCCCGGGCCTCCAGCGCGGCCAGCCCGTGGATGGTGGTGCCACCGGGGCTGCTCACCTCGTCCTTGAGCACCGCGGGGTGCTTTAGGCGCAGCAGCTCGCCGGTGGCGATGAGCACGTCGGCGGCCAGGCGCAGGGCCTGGGCCCGGGGCAGGCCCTGCTTGACCCCCCCATCGGCCAGGGCCTCGGCCACCACCGCGAGGTAGGCCGGCGCCGAGGCGGCCATCCCGGTGAAGGCATCGAAAAGCCGCTCGGGAAGCTCATAGACATCGCCCACGGTGGCGAAAAGCTCCCGGGCGAAGGCCAGGTCGCCGGCCTCCTCGGCCTCGCGGGGGCCGGTGATGGCGGTGGAGCTCCTGCCGATGATGGCGGCCAGGTTGGGCATGGAGCGCACCACCCGCCGGGTGCCGAGGCGGCGTGAGAGCACAGCGGTGGAGATGCCGGCCAGGATGGAGATGTAGCCCAGGTTGGGGTGGGCGATCTGGGGGGCCAGGAGGGTGATATCCCGGGGCTGCACGCAGATGAGGACCCGCTCGCAGTGGCGCAGCTCGGGGAGCTGAAGGGCCCGGGTGCCGGTCTGATGGGCCACCTCCTGGGTGCGCTCCGGGGTGTCCAGCACCCCGATCTCCCCTGGGGGGAGCATCCCGCTCCGCAAAACCCCTTCCAGGATGCTCCGGCCCATCTTGCCCACGCCCACGATGGCCAATTTCATGGCCCCAAGTCTAAGCCACCCTGCGGCGGGCCTGTCAAACGGCGGGCCCTTATTTATACTTCATCTCGTGCTGGTGCTTGCCCTGGACACGGCCACCCCCTATCTGGTGCTGGGCCTCCCCCACGCCGAGCGGGCCCTCCTCCTCAAGCGGCGCCACGCCGAGGTGCTCTGGGCTGAGCTCGAGCAGTTCCTGCAGGACTTCGAGACCCCCCTGGAGCGCCTCCAGGGCATCGCGGTGGGCCAGGGCCCGGGCTCGTACACCGGGCTGCGGGTGGGCATCGCGGCGGGGCTGGGGCTGGGCCGGGGGCTGGGGCTGCCGGTGGTGGGGGTGGAGACCCTGGCCGGGGTGGCGCTGCGCTACCCCGGGGTGGTCACCGTGGCCCAGCAGGGCCGGGCAGGCCTGGCCTACGCCGCCACCTACCGGGTGGAGGCCGGCAGGGCCGCCCCCCTCCAGCCCCCGAGGCGCGTGGCGCTGGCCGGGCTGGAGGCCCAGGGCCTGCTGGTGCTGGACCAGCCCCCCTCGGGGCGGGCCCTGGCCCGGCTGGGGGCCGAGCGGCTGGCCAGGGGGGAGGCCTCCGTAGAGCCCCTGTACCTCTAGCATGACCCTGGCGGAGTACCACACCCTGCGGCCCGTATCCACCCCGGCCGGGCGGCTTTTCACCAAGCCCGGCGTCCGCGGGGCGGCCGACCCGGCCTACGACCTTCTGGCCCGCAGCCTGGAGGCCTACGGCGAGCGGGC
Organism: Meiothermus sp. QL-1; assembly: GCF_003351145.1. NCBI lineage: Bacteria > Thermotogati > Deinococcota > Deinococci > Thermales > Thermaceae > Meiothermus > Meiothermus sp. QL-1. Next base: position 22,695 of record NZ_QQSV01000014.1, read on the forward strand.
CCTCGATCTGAACCCTGGGGCCGGCCGGGTCACGCTGGCCCTTTTAGGGCAGGGGCTTCAGGTGCGGGCGGTGGAGACCTCGAGGGCCGCCTTGCGCTGCCTGGAGGCCAGCTTTGGCCGCGCGGTGGAGGTGGTCTGCGGCCTGCCCTGGGAGGTCGAACCCGGCTGGGCCGACCTGGTGGCCCTGGTCCTCCCCGCCCATCGCGGCAGCCGTTATGTAGAGCTCTCGCTGCTGGGGGCGGCCCGGGCCCTGCGGCCGGGGGGGCGGCTTTACCTGGCCGGGAGCAAGGAGCGGGGCTTCGAGAGCTACTTCAGGCTGGCCCAGGCCATGCTGGGCTACGGTCTGCTGCTAAAACGCGAGGGACCCCTGCGCGCAGCGGTGCTGGAGAAGGAACACCCCCCTCCTCCCCTGCCCGCCCCCTGGCAGTCCTTCACCGCCCGGGTGCGGGGGCGGACCCTGCGCTTCGCCCATCTGCCCGGGGTGTTCTCGGCGGGGAAGCTGGACGCGGGCAGCGCCCTGCTGCTGGCCCACCTGCCAGAGGAAGGGCTGGGGCGGGTGCTGGACCTGGGGGCTGGGTACGGGGCCCTGAGCCTGCCTTTAGTGGGGCAGGCCGAGGCGCTGACGCTGCTCGAGGACGACTGGCCCAGCGTGCTCTCGGCCCAGGAGAACCTAGGCGAGCAGGCCTGCGTCCTTCACTCCGATGTGGACGAGGCCTTGACACCCCAGGCCCGCTTCACTACCATTGTATCGAACCCCCCGTTCCACGTGGGGGGGACCGTTGTGTTGGAAAGCGCCGCTGCATTCATCGAAGCCGCCTACGCCCGCCTGGAGAGGGGCGGGAAGTTTTATCTGGTGGCCAACCGCTTTCTGCCCTACGAGCCTCTGCTGCTGGAGCGCTTCGGCCGCGTGCGCACCCTGGCAGAGGAGGGCTACAAGGTGCTGCTGGCCCAGAGGACTGGCTGAGGCTGGAGGTGAACTTTGAAGTCCAAGGACACCGCGAAGAAGGCCCCATCCGCGACGAAAGCCAAAGGAGGTAAAAAGGCGAGGAAGCCCGAGGCTCTCGCGTCCGAAAACCCCCCAGGGAGCGGCGTGAAAGCCGGGCCCGGCGAGGAGGCGCCTTTGGAGGAAGCGCTGGCCCCGGAGGCTGAGCTGGAGCTCGAGCTGGAAGACCCGGCGGCCGAGGAGGGCAAGCCGGTGCCTGCCTTGGACGAGGAGCTGGGGGACGAGATACTGGAAGGGGACCTGGAGGACCTGGACCTGCTCGAGGCCGACTTCGATGAGCTGGGCAACCTGCCGGTGGAGGAGCTGGAGGAGGAGCTCGAGGACGACCTCCCCCTGCCCCGCATCTCCACCTCCGACCCCGTGCGCCAGTACCTGCACGAGATCGGCCAGGTGCCCCTCCTGACCCTGGAGGAGGAGATCGACCTGGCCCGGCGGGTGGAAGAGGGGGTGGCGGCGGCCCAGCGCCTGGCCGAGGAGACCGGCCTGGACGCCGAGCTCATCCGCCACGTCCTGCGCAGCCAGGTGCAGGGCAGCAGCCGCATCACCCACATCCCCGGCACCGAGCTGCGCCTGGACCCCGAGACCATCCAGGCGGTGGATGCCCGGCTGCGGGCCCTGCCGCGCGAGGTCAAGCGCTACCTGCACATCGCCCGGGACGGCGAGATCTGCCGCCAGCACCTGATCGAGGCCAACCTGCGGCTGGTGGTCTCCATCGCCAAGAAGTACACCGGGCGGGGCCTCAGCTTCCTCGACCTGATCCAGGAGGGCAACCAGGGCCTCATCCGCGCGGTGGAGAAGTTCGAGTACAAGCGGCGCTACAAGTTCTCCACCTACGCCACCTGGTGGATCCGCCAGGCCATCAACCGGGCCATCGCCGACCAGGCCCGCACCATCCGCATCCCGGTGCACATGGTGGAGACCATCAACAAGCTCACCCGCACCACCCGCCAGATGCAGCAGGAGCTGGGGCGCGAGCCCACCTACGAGGAGATCGCCGAGGCCATGGGGCCGGGCTGGGACGCCAAGAAGGTGGAGGAGACCTTCAAAATCGCCCAGGAGCCGGTGAGCCTGGAGACCCCCATCGGCGACGAAAAGGACTCCTTCTACGGCGACTTTATCCCGGACGAGCACCTGGCCTCGCCGGTGGACTCGGCCGCCCAGAGCATGCTCTCGGAGGAGCTGGAGAAGGCCCTGGGCAAGCTCTCCGAGCGCGAGGCCATGGTCCTCAAGCTCCGCAAGGGGCTCATCGACGGGCGCGAGCACACCCTGGAGGAGGTGGGGGCCTACTTCGGCGTGACCCGCGAGCGCATCCGCCAGATCGAGAACAAGGCCCTGCGCAAGCTCAAGTACCACGAGTCCCGCACCCGCAAGCTGCGCGATTTCCTGGATTAGCGCAGCTCTCATCTTCGCGGTTTAGGCTTTGCGCGAGGTGAGCCGTGAAGCGACATCTGCTTACCGCCGTCGTCCTTGGCCTGCTGGCGGGGTGCTCGAGCGCCCCGCAACCCAAGCTGCAAGCCGCCATCGGCACCTATTCGGGCGCCGGGGGTGTGGGCCGGAGCTACATCCTGGTCCTGCGGCCCCAGCAGCAGCCGAACAGCCTCACCGTGAACATCAGCGGGCCCGGGGGCTACAGCGAGAGCCTCACCCTGCAAAGCGCCGAGTCCCGCACCCCCTCGGGAACCTGGTGGCAGCTGGGCTGGGGCGAAAACCGACCCCTTGTGAGCGGCACCTACACCATCTCCACCACCATCGACGGGGAGACCCTGCAGGTCGCCCTGGACATCGACGCTAGCAGGGTACTCTCTCCCCCCGCCGTGACCCTGGGCCCTGACCCCACCACCAAGACCGTGGCGGTCTCCTGGGGAGGCGTGAGCGGGGCCAGCAGCTACCTGGTCCGCTTGGTGAACCGGAGCACCCAGACCGTGGTGGCCCGCAGCCGGGTGACCGGCCTGGGCTTCACCTTCGACAACCTGGGGCTGAACCCCGCCGACACCTACCAGGTCGAGGTCTACGCCGCCAGCAGCAACATCAGCACCGACCCCCCGCTGGTGCCGGCCCAGTTCAACCTGGCCCTGGGACAGAGCCAGCCCTTCACGGTGCGCCAGGCCCCTTGATGGAGTGGCCGGAGATAGACGAGCACTTCGTGGCCGCACAGGCCCCTCCCCAGGCGATGGACCTGCTTTGGGCTGGGGGCTGGCGACATTTCGGGACGCACTTCTTCCGCTACAGCCGCCTGGGCGAGCAGCGGGTCATCCCCCTGCGGGTGCGGCTTGCGCGGTTTGCCCTGCGCAAAAGCCAGCAGCGGGTGCTCAAGCGGAACCGCGACCTCGAGGTAAGAATCGGGCCCGCCTTCGCCAACCCCGAGGTGGAGGCCCTCTTCCACCGGCACAAACTCCGCTTCAAGCAGAACGTGCCCCGAAGCCTCTACCAGTTCATCTCCCCCACCCCTGACCGGATCCCCTGCCGCTGCCACAGCCTGGCCCTCTACCAGGGGCCAAGGCTGGTGGGCATCAGCTACCTGGATGAGGGGGAGGAGGCCGCCTCCAGCGTCTACCAGTGCTTCGAACCGGCCCTGGCCCGGCGCAGCCTGGGCATCCTCATGCTGCTGCTTTCCATAGAACAGGCCCTGGAGTGGGGCAAGCGCTTCTACTACCCGGGCTACGCCTACCAGGCCCCTTCCTTCTACGACTACAAGAAGCGGCTTTTGGGCCTCGAGTTCTACGACTGGAGGGCCTGGCACCCCTTTGAGGCCCTATAATGGACCCGTGGCGCTCAAACCGGTGCGCAAGGGCTTTGCCCCTGAGACCTGGGCCAGCCTGCGGCCCTTTGGGGTGGGCCTGAGGAGGCCCAACAACTTCGCCGAGGTCTTCCGGGCCCTCCTCGAAAACCGCGACAACCTGGGCTACGCCTGGCGCATCCTGCGCGAGGGGGTCTGCGACGGCTGCGCCCTGGGCACCGCGGGCCTGCGGGACTGGACCATTGGAGGGATTCACCTCTGCAACGTGCGGCTCAGGCTGCTGCGGCTCAACACCATGGGGCCCATGGATGCCGGCCTTCTCGCCGATGTGGCTGCGCTGAAAAGGAAGAGCTCGGCGGAGCTGCGCGCCCTAGGCCGTCTCCCCTACCCGCTTTACCGCCGCAGGGGTGAGGCCGGTTTCACCCGGATTAGCTGGGACGAGGCCCTGGACCGCATCGCCTGGCGGCTTATGCGAACCTCCCCTGACCGGATGGGCTTCTACCTGACCAGCCGGGGCCTCCCCAACGAGACCTACTACGTGGTGCAGAAGGCGGTGCGGGCCCTGGGGAGCAACAACATCGACAACGCCGCCCGCCTCTGCCACAGCCCGAGCACCGTGGCCCTCAAGGCCTCGCTGGGGGTGGCGGCCACCACCTGCAGCTACCGCGACCTGATTGGGACCGACCTGGTGGTGTTCTTCGGCGCCAACCCGGCGGTCAACCAGCCGGTGATGATGAAGTACCTCTACTACGCCAAGAAGGCCGGCACCCAGGTGGTCTGCGTGAACCCCTACCAGGAGCCGGCCATGGCGCGCTACTGGGTGCCCTCCAGCCTGGAAAGCGCCCTGTTCGGCACCAAGATTACCGACCGCTTCTTCCTGGTGGCCCCGGGCGGCGACGCCGCCTTCTTGGTGGGGGTTATGCGGCACCTCATCGAGCAGGGCTGGCTCGACGAGGCCTTCATCCAGGAGCACACCACCGGCTTTGAGGCGGTCCGAGCACAGGCCCTGTCCAGCGAGTGGGGGCGGCTTGAGGAGGCCAGCGGGCTCAGCCGGCGGGAGATGCTCGAGTTCGCCCTCCTGCTGGCGAGAGCCCCCCGGGCGGTGCTGGTCTGGAGCATGGGCATCACCCAGCACGCCCTGGGCGAGGAAGCGGTGCAGGCCATCATCAACCTGGCCCTGGCCCGGGGCTACCTGGGGCGTGAGGGCGCCGGCCTGATGCCCATCCGGGGCCACTCCGGGGTGCAGGGCGGGGCCGAGATGGGGGCCTACGCCACGGTCTTCCCGGGAGGGGTGCCCATCACCCCCGAGAGCGCGGCGGCCCTGAGCGAGGCCTGGGGCTTCCCGGTGCCGTCCACCCCGGGGCTTACCGCCGCGGAGATGCTCGAGGCCGGGCTGGAGGTCTTGTGGAGCATCGGCGGCAACTTCCTGGAAACCCTGCCCAGCCCCGCCCAGGCCGAGGCGGCCCTGGCCCGGGTGCCCCTGCGGGTGCACCAGGACATCGTCCTCACCCCCCAGATGCTCCTGGAACCCGCTGAGGAGGTCTTCCTGCTGCCCGCTACCACCCGCTACGAGATTCCGGGGGGCTGCACCGAGACCAGCACCGAGCGCCGGGTGATATTCAGCCCGGAAATCCCCGGGCCCCGCATCGCCGGGGCCCGCTGGGAGGGCAGGGTCTTCCGGGAGCTTCTGGAGCGCATGGGCCTGGGCCAGCGCCTGGCCTTCGAGAACACCCAGGCGGTGCGGGAAGAAATCGCCCGCGTCGTGCCTTTCTACGACGGCATCCAGCACCTCAAAGCCGCCGGAGAGGCCTTCCAGTACGGGGGCGCCCACCTCTGCCCGAAAGGGGTCTGCCCCACCCCGGACGGCCGGGCCCGCTTCCGACCCGTCGCGGTGGACCCACCCCCTCTTCCCGAAGGGGCCTTCCGGCTGGTGACGCGGCGGGGCAAGCAGTTCAACAGCATGGTGCACGAGGCCACCGACCCCATCAATGGGGCCCCACGCGACGCGGTGCTGATGAGCCCTGAGGACTGCTTCAGGCTGGGGCTGGCGCCCGGCCAGCAAATCTGGCTGCAAAACGAGCATGGGACCTTTGCCGGACAGGTCTTCGTGGCCCCCGTGCGCCCCGGCAGCCTGCAGGTGCACTGGCCCGAGGGCAACGCGCTTCTAGACCCCCAGAAGCGCTCCCCCAAGGCCAAGGTCCCGGCCTACAAGGAGGGCTATGTCTACGTCCACAAAAAGCCGCCCCAAGGCCAAGACCCCCACCAGGCTGCTGCGGGTTGAGGCGGGGCGGGCCTTCCCCCGCTCCGACCAGGTGGCCACCGAGGAGCCCCTGGAGATACGGCTTTGGGCCGACCGGGGATGGGGCGAGGTGCGCAGGCTGGCCGTCACCCTGCGCACCCCGGGCCACGACTTCGAGCTGGCGGCAGGCTTCCTCCTGGCCGAGGGCCTGGTGCGGAGCAGGGAGGAGATCTACCGCATCAGCTACTGCACCGAGGTGGGGGAGGCCCAGCGGTACAACGTGGTAAACGTGCTGCTCTACTCAACCCGGCTGCCACCGCTGGAGCACCTGGAGCGCCACTTCTACACCACCTCGGCCTGTGGGGTCTGCGGCCGCGCGGGGCTCGAGGCCCTCCGGCTGCGCCACCACCCGCTAGAGGACGGTTTTGTGGTGCCGGCCGAGCTCATCGCGGGGCTGCCGCAAAGGCTGCGCGCGCGCCAGGCCCTCTTCGAGGCCACCGGGGGCCTGCATGCCGCGGCCCTTTTTGATGCGGAGGGCAACCTGCTGGCCCTGCGGGAGGACGTGGGCCGCCACAACGCCATGGACAAGCTGCTGGGCTTCGCCCTGCTGGAAGGGCGCCTGCCCTTGAAGGAGGCCCTGGTGCTGGTCAGCGGGCGGGCCAGCTACGAGCTGGCGCAGAAAGCCCTGGCCGCGGGCGTCCCCATCCTGGCAGCCATCTCGGCCCCCAGCAGCCTGGCGGTTGAGCTGGCCCGGCGGTTCAACCTCACCCTGATCGGCTTCCTGCGCGAAGCTTTCAACATCTACGCCGCACCGGAGCGCGTCCGGGTCTCCAGGAAGGGGGGTGAAGTCCCCCTCCAGTCCGGGACTCGCCCTTGAGCGAAGCGCGCTCTGGCCTGCCATCCCGGAGGACAGGAACCCCGCGCTGGCCGACCCTGCACCGCCTGAAGGACGCGCGCCTCGAGGTGGTACCCTGGGCCCGAGGCGCACGCCTGCACCCTGGAGAAAGCCCGGTCCCTGGCCCCCGCGGATGCGGAACTGGAATTACGCGGTGTACTTTACACGCATCAGAATGGGCTTCCAGTTACGTAGGGAGCCCAATGAATAGGATACCACGTCCCATCCGCCGCGCTCTGGAAAGCTTAGCTTCCAGCCCCATCAACGC
>NZ_QQSV01000015.1 GCF_003351145.1 Meiothermus sp. QL-1
ACCGGGACGTGGCCGCAGCGCTGAACATCCTGGCCAGGGCTCGGACGGAGCCTGCGGGGATGGATACGGCAAGGGCCGTCCCGTGAGAACCGCGACTCCCCGTTCTTCAGAACGGGGAGTCGTCACCACAAGAAAGGAGTGATCGGGGTCGAGCCCGAGAAGGCGGACGAACTTGGCATACTTTTCAACATACTGCTGGTAGTCGCCCGTTTTAGATTGCCCAGCGAGCTTTTCAAGCGCGAGGGCAATGCGTTCTAGTAGAGCCTCGATCTTTTCGGTGTCCAAGCTTTTGCCTCCTGGGTTTGATGACTGCGACGGTTGCAGCACTTTGATTATATGGCCCCTAGGGTCTTCACCAAACCTTTGCATTCCATACACCGAAGATTGGCTATGCTGGGAGAAGATTCAGGGGTGAGCATGACCCATTCCCGTTCGCGCGCCCGCATGCCCTGGTTCTGGCCCATCGCTTTATTGTTGATGGGGGGGCTGGGGTTGGCGGCCTATCTCGTCCTTCGGCCCAAGGCTACGGCTAGCACCACGCCTGCGGTGGCAACTGCTACCGTGCAGCAAGGGGTTTTTCGGGTTTCGGTCTCGGGTCCGGGGACCCTGGGGGCCATCCAGTCCCTCTCGGTCAAGCCCGCCGTCAACGGCACCGTGCTCAAGCTGCCCAACGTAGGCGACCGGGTGCAAAAGGGGCAGCTTATCGTGGAGCTAGATCCCACCAGCTACGCCCGGGCTTTGGAGAACGCTCGGCTGGCCCTGCAGAAAGCCCAGGCCAACCTGGATAAGCTGCGGGTCGACCAGGCCAGTGCCCAGGCTACTAACCGGCAGAACCTAGCCAGTGCGGAGGCGGCCTACAACAATGCGATGCGTGACTTGGAGGCTGCCCGCACCAATCTAGAGGCCACCCAGAAGCTTTTTGACCTTGGAGGGGCTAGCGCCCAAAATCTGCAAAGCGCCCGCGATGCTTATGCCAAAGCCCAAGCCGCGCTCGAGGTGGCCCGAGTCAATTTGAGCACAGCACGCCAGGCTCTATCGCTTCGAGAGGCTTCCAATGCCCAGGACTTGCGCAATGCTCAGCTTGCGGTAGAACAGGCGCGCTTGGACGTAAAGAACGCCGAGGAGAACCTGGCTGCTACCAGGATCTACGCGCCTTTCGACGGGGTGGTGGCCGAGGTCAACGCCGGTGTGGGGACCACAGTGAGCAACAGCACCGCTTTGCTTACCCTAATCGATGACACCAGCATCAACCTGCCCATACAGATTGATGAGAGCGAGATTGCCCGGGTCCGGGTGGGACAGAAGGTGGAGGTCACGCTGGATGCCTTTAGCGGTGAGACCTTCGAGGGGGTGGTAACGGCCATTGCTCCGCAGGCCCAGATGCAGCAGAACATCGCCTTCTTCTACGTTACGGTGAGAATACCCAACCCCGAGCGCAAGCTGCGGCCCGGCATGACTGCTGAAGGTGAGATCATTGTCGAGGAGATACCCAATGCCCTGATCATTCCCAAGCGAGCGGTGCAGACGGTGCGTAACCGGGCCTATGTGGAGGTCCTCCAACCCGACGGAAGCCGGGAAACCGTGCGGGTGGTTTTGGGGCCTGACGACGGGGTGAATCAGGTGGTGCAGGAAGGCCTCCAGGTAGGACAGCGGGTGGTGTTGCCCAGCCGGAATACTACGCGCTCGAGCCAGCAGAGCCAAGGACAGGGCGGTCTGCGCCTGCCAATTGGGGTGGGGGCTCCGCCGGGAGGTGGCCGATGACGGTGGTGGCCCTCGAGCAGGTGCGCAAGGTCTACCGCAGTGGAGCCATCGAGTTTGAAGCCCTGAGAGGCGTTTCTTTGCAGATTCAGCAAGGTGAGATGGTGGCCCTGATGGGGCCTTCCGGATCGGGCAAGACCACTTTGATGCAAATCATCGGACTGCTTGACCGGCCCACCGAGGGGCGCTACGTCCTGGCAGGCCGCGATGTCACCACCCTTACCGAGAACGAACGGGCCGAGATGCGCAACCAGGAGATCGGCTTTGTCTTTCAGGCCTTCCACCTTTTGCCGCGCCTAAACGTGCTGGAAAACGTGGAGGTGCCCCTCACCTATGCGGGCTACAGCCCGAAGGAGCGGCGTGAACGAGCCATTGAGGTGCTGCAAAAGGTGGGTTTAGGGGATAAACTGCGCAACCTGCCTTCCCAGCTTTCAGGGGGGCAGAAGCAGCGGGTGGCCATTGCGAGGGCCCTGACTATGCGCCCCTCTATTCTTTTGGCCGATGAGCCTACTGGTAACCTGGACTCCAAGACCGCCGTGGAGGTTATGAGGCTATTCCAGGAGCTCAACGAGGAAGGCACCACCGTGGTTATAGTCACCCACGAGCCTGATATAGCCGAGTACGCTGGGCGCATCGTTCGCATTCGCGACGGAAAGGTTGAGTCTGATGTGCAAAATCCCCATCGCAGGCGCACGGTAGGAGGACTTGGCTAGATGAGCCCCTCACGGGTTTTTCCCATCCCTTCTCCCAAGGCTCGTTCCCGCCTGGCCGGCATGAACCCCCTGCAGGTTTTTTCCATCGCCTGGCGGGCCATTCTGGGTAACCCCTTGCGTTCTCTGCTCACCACCCTGGGCGTCATCATCGGGGTGGCAGCGGTGGTGGCCCTGACCATGGTGGGGCAGGGCTCTACAGCCAACATCACCCGCACCCTGCAGAGCCTGGGCACCAACCTCATCACCATCGGTAGCGCCACCGGGGGGCGGGGCCCTGGCTTTGGCCTGGTGCGGTCTGGCGGACCCCAGACCATTACTCTAAAGGATGCCGAGGCCATCCAGACAGCTTTTGCCGGGCGCATAGCAGGCATTGCTCCTGCCCTGCAAAGCAACCAGCAGGTGAAGGTGGGGGCCAGCAACCTAAACGCCACCGTTATCGGCACCTGGCCTGACTACGCCAGTGTGCGCAACGCCCAACCGGTCGAGGGGGCTTTTTTCACTGAGGCCGATTTGCAAGGCCGCCGGCGCGTGGCGGTGATCGGCTACGGTATCGCCCAGGACCTCTTTGGGGGGCAGGACCCCATCGGCCAGCGCCTGCGCGTAGCAGGCATCTCTTTTACGGTGGTAGGGGTGCTGCCCGATAAGGGCGATTCGGGCTTTGCCAATCCCAACTACCAGGTGATCATTCCGCTTTCCACTTATCTCCAGCGGCTTTCGCGCAGCAGCACGGGAGAGCCTCGGGTAAACGCCATTTATATCCAGGCTCCTGACAAAGATGTTCTGCCCCGGTTGCAGCAGGAGTTGACCGAATTCATGGCCCAGCGGCGCAAGGCAACCGATCCCAGTGAGTACGACTTTAGCGTGCAAAACCAGGCCGATGCACTGGCCTCGGTAAACCAGGTCACCCAGAGCATGACCCTCTTCCTAGGCGGGGTAGCTGGGATTAGCCTTTTGGTGGGTGGAATTGGCATCATGAATATCATGCTGGTTTCAGTGACCGAGCGCACCCGCGAGATCGGCATCCGCAAGGCTTTAGGAGCCAAGCCTCGCGATATTTTGACCCAGTTTTTGGTGGAATCGGTGGTGCTCTCGGTGGGTGGAGGCATTCTTGGAATACTGCTGGGATTGGCCATGGCCGGCAGTGTGGGGCAGCTTTTGCGGGTGACGCCAATTTTTGACCCCTTCAGCATGGTGCTGGCCTTTGTGTTCTCGGTAGCGGTGGGGGTTTTCTTTGGCTACTACCCGGCCTCGAGGGCGGCCCGCCTTGATCCGGTAGAATCGCTCAGGTACGAGTAGCCTGGTGTCATAGCCTCCTCAGGAAGGCCTACTTAAAATCTACACGAGCTCCATCCCTACCCTTCACAGCTTTGTGGCAGGCTACTACCATGTCCTCGCCTACCGATACACTGGATAGGGTGGCGCTGGTACTGGTGGTGGAAGACGAACCGGAGATCGCCGAAATCCTAGAGGGCTATCTGCGCCGGGAGGGTTTCCGCACCGACCGGGCCTCGGATGGGCGACAGGCCCTGAGCCTAATCCGGGCTGCCCGACCTGACTTGATCCTTCTAGACATCATGCTGCCAGAGATGGACGGTCTGGAGCTGCTCAGGCGCATCCGCAGCCAGGATAACACCCCGGTTATTTTGCTCACCGCCCGAGCCGAGGATCTGGATAAGCTGCTCGGTCTCGAGCTCGGTGCGGACGACTACGTGACCAAGCCCTTCAGCCCCCGTGAGGTGGTGGCTCGAGTCAAGGCCGTTTTGCGCCGGGTGGTGATGGCTGAGGCTCCCAAGGTCCTTTTGCGGGTGGGCCCCCTGGAGATCGACACCGAGAAGGTAGTGGCGCGCCTGGGCGCTACCCGCCTTGAGCTTACCCCCACCGAGTTCCGCTTGCTGGAGGTTCTGGCCCGCACGCCGGGCAAGGCCTTTACCCGAGCTGAGCTGCTAGAGGCGGCCATGCCTGAATCCAGTGCTTTAGAGCGGGTGGTGGACGTGCACCTCAAAAACCTACGCCGAAAACTGGAGGCTGCGGGGGGAGCTGGGCTTTTGGAGACCGTGCGGGGGGTGGGATATCGCCTTTGGGTAGATGTCTAAGGTTCCTGGCACTATGCGCTTCTTCCAGCGCTTAGAGGTTCGTTTAAGCCTGCTGATGGCCCTGGTGGCCGTTACCACCAGTCTGATCACCATCGCCCTCAACACCTATCAGCGCGAGCGCACCTTCCGTGAGCTGCCCCCCGAGGTGCGGGACTTTTTGCGCCGCAATGAGGGTCGCCCACCCAACCTGAGCCTTACCCCCGAGCTGAAGGAGATGCTCGCCGCAGGTCGGGAGCTTAGGGTTCAGATGCGGCCTTCCCCCGATCCCGCCAACCCCAACCCGGTCTTTTTCATCGCCCCACTAGACGATCCCACGGCCCTGCCGGTTCAGCTTCAGGCCCCTCCGCGCCCCCGCCGGCCCAGCCTAGAGGTCCGCTTGCAGCAGAATCTGCTAATCGCTGGTTTGGTGGCCGCGGTTTTGGGGGTTTTGGTGGCGCTAGTTTTTGCTCGCCGAATTGCCAGGCCCATCGAGGCCATCTCCGCCGCAGCCAACAGCCTGGCCCAGGGCGATCTTTCTGCTCGTATTCCCACCCCGCGGGGGGAGGACGAGGTGGCTCAGCTGGCCCGCAACTTCAACCACATGGCTGCCTCGCTGGAGCGGCTAGAGGCTGAGCGAAAGGCCATGATCGCCGACATTGCCCACGAGCTGCGCACACCCCTGGCGGTGATGCAGGGGCGGCTCGAGGCTATTCAAGACGGAATACTGCCCCTGGAGCAGTCTGAGGTGGACCGGCTACACTACCAAACCCGGCTTCTTTCCCGGCTGGTGGAGGACCTGCGCACCCTTTCCCTAGCCGACGCGGGGCGGCTCAACCTGGTGCTGCGGGAGTTGGATCTGGGTGAGCAGGTGCGGCGTCTTGTCGCGACTTTTCAGCCTGCTTTGGAAGCCAAGCGCATCACCCTGGAGTTCAAACTACCTTCCCAACCGGTGCTTGTTCAGGCCGATCCCGACCGGCTGGCCCAGGTGGTAGGCAATCTGCTCACCAACGCCTTGGCCCACACCCCTGAGGGGGGGCGGATTGAGCTGGAGGTGCAGGCTGAAGCAGCCCACGCCACCCTCCGGGTTCGTGACAGCGGCCCGGGAATTCCCGAGGAGGCCTTGGCCCGGGTTTTCGACCGTTTTTTCCGGGTGGAGGCTTCACGCTCCAGGGCCACCGGGGGCAGTGGCCTGGGGCTTTCCATCGTCAAGGCCCTGGTGGAGCTGCACGGAGGTTTGGTCGCGGCCCGGAACCACCCGGAGGGGGGGGCTCTGTTTGAGCTGCGGCTTCCCCTCAGGCCGGCGCGTTCCTCCTAAGGCAGAGCTCGGCCCGCAGCCCCTGGGGGTGGTTGGGCTGGAGTGAGAGTTGCCCTTCGTGAGCCTGGGCTACCCGGGCCACCACCGAGAGGCCCAGCCCATGCCCTGATGCCCGCACCCCCGGGGCTCGATAGAAGGGCTCGGCGGCCCGGGCCAGGGCCTCGGGGGGCATGCCGGGGCCTTGATCCCACACCCGTAGTAGAACGTAGCCGGGCCGATCTTCCAGCTCCACCCCCACGGGGCTGCCGGGGGCGTGCTTCCTGGCGTTGCTGAGCAGGTTTTCCAGGGCCTGCTCCAGCAGGATGGGGTCACCGGTGAGATGCAGGCTCTCGGGGCCCTGATAGGTGGCCCCCCAGCGTTCGGCCGCTTCGCGGGCCAGCCGGGCCAGGTCAAGGCCCACCTTCTGACCCTGCCCCTCGCGGGCCAGGGTCAGGAGGGACTCGCTGAGGTGGGCCATGCGCTCGACCTCCTCCCGCACGGCAGCCAGGGTTTCTTCCGCCGAGAGGAGCCCTTGCTTTTGCGCATCGAGCTGAAGCCGGATGGCGGTGAGCGGGGTGCGCAGCTCGTGGGCGGCGTGGCGGGTGAACTCGGCTTCGCGCTGGCGGAAAGCCGAGAGCCGTTCCATCATCTGGTTGAAGGTCTGGCTCAGATGGCGCAGCTCCCCGCTCCCTTCTTGGGGCACCCTGAGGCTCAGGTCGCCCGACTCGGCGATGCGACGGGTGGCCTGGAGGAGGTGCTGCAGGGGTCTTAGCGCGGGGCCGCTTAGAAGCCAGGCCGCCAGGGCCCCCAGGGCCGAGACCCAAAGCGCGGTGAAGAGCACCGTCTGGCGGTAACCGGCCAGGCTGCGCTGCACCTGGCTGGCCTCGAGGGCCCCCTGCACATAGACCCCGCTTTCCAGGTAGAGGCTCTTGTAGAGCCAGTTTTGCTCTAGCCGGGCCTGGGGCGCGTCGTCCAGAGGAATTTCCCCAGGGAAGTTGCCCCAGACCCTTACCACCTGCCCCTCCCGCACCAGCCGGGCGTAGGCCACGGTGCCCGGTGGGGCCGGATTCAGGAGCCTGCGCAGGGGTCGGCCCAGCAGGTAGGGGTAGCGCCCACCCTCCTCTGCCGGTTCAAAGTGGGGACCCGGTCGGGAATCGGCCTGGGCCGCCACCCGCCCCAGGTATGCATCCAGTTCGCGCTCCAAGCTGCCCATCTGCAGACGTTCGAAGCGCGCATACCCCAAAAAGCCCTGCACCAGAAGGGCCAGGGCGATGGCCGCGGCGATGAAGAGGGCCAGGCGCAGCCGCAGGCTCATGGCTCGATTCCCAGCCTATACCCCCCGGGCACGGTGCGCACCACCCGGGGGTCCAGCTTGCTGCGCAGGTGATGCACGCAGACCTTGACCACTCCAGTATCCGAGGCCTCCTCACCCCAGACCAGGTCGAGCAGCTCCTCCGGGCTGTAGACGCGCCCCGGGTAGAGGGCCAGCCGTTCCAACAGGGCATACTCCCTTGGGCTCAGCTCTACCAGTCGTCCTGCCCAGCGCACGCTGCGGCCTGCCAGGTCGAGCTCGAGGGGGCCGTGCTGCACCCGGCTTTGCTTCACCTCGCTCACCCGGCGCAGTAAAGCCCGCACCCGGGCCAGGAGCTCGGGCAGCTCAAAGGGCTTGACCACGTAGTCGTCCCCTCCTTCGTCCAGGCCTCGTACCCGGTCCTCCAGGGCATCGCGGGCGGTCATGAAGAGGATGGGCCCTTTGTAACCGGCCCCACGCGCCTCCTTGGCCAGGATGAAACCCCCGTCCTCCGACTCTGGCAGCCGCACGTCCAGGATTATCAGGTCGGGCTCGGCCTCGGCCAGCAGGGTTCGGGCGATGGCGAGGTCGGGGGCGTGGCGCACCTGATGTCCCTGGGCCTCTAGGAGCCTCAAGAGGGGACGAGCGATGTTGGGCTCGTCTTCGACCAGCAAAAGCCGCATCTCTACCAATCTGCATTCTATGGGTTATGGGGGGGTTACGGGGCCTTCGGTGGCTCATGAGAGGTCCTCTCAGCGAGTCGTAACTGCTGGGTAACCGCCTCGCCGCAGACTTCCTCTCGGGAAAGCAGAAGGCTTCCCAAAGGAGGAGATTATGAACAAGACGGTCAAAACCCTGTTGGTGGTATCGAGCCTGGCCCTGGTGGGCGCTTTTGCCCAGCAGACCCCGGCCCCCCAGCCGGCCCAGCCCACCCCGCGCACGGCGCAGGTGCCGCGGGGTATTCTGGGCAACCTGTACTACACCGCGGCCCAGTTCTTGGGGGTAACCCCCGCCGAACTGGCGGTGCTCTCAGGCGGCACCAAGACCCTGGGCCAGGTGGCCACCGACCTCGGCAAGACCCCCGCTGCGCTCGAGGCCGCCCTGGTGACGGCCCGCAACCAGGCCATTGACCAGGCGGTGCAGGCCGGGCGCCTCACCAGCGAGCAGGCCAACACCCTCAAGGCCACCAGCCAGGCTGTGGCCCGGGCGTTCGTGAACACGCCGGTGCAGTTCCGCTTCATGGGGGGTTGGAGGGACCACCGGGGGCGGGGCCGGTAGCCAAACGGCCCGTGGTGGTGAACCCACCACGGGCCCTTAATCTTCCTCATGCCAACCAGCGAAACCTTGAGAAGGAGGCCAAAATGGACGCAGACGATAAACCCATCGGACGGATCCTGAGCCGCCGCGAGGTCCTGGCCGCTCTGGGGCTGGGTGGGCTTTTGCAGGGGCAGAGGACCCCTGCCCAGGCAGGCTCGCCCGCCCTGCCCGCGTGCGTGGTGCGCCCAGCCCTGACTGAAGGGCCCTACTTTGTGGACGTGCGTCTCAACCGCTCGGACATCCGCTCCGACCCCAGCACCGGTCTGGTCAAGCCCGGGGTGCCCCTGAGCCTGCGCTTCGTGGTGAGCCGGGTTTCGGCGGCCGGCTGCGCTCCCTTGCCGGGTGCCATGGTGGACATCTGGCAGTGCGATGCTCAAGGGCTTTACTCCGGGGTGCTGGACCGCTACGGCGATACCCGGGGGGAGAGGTGGCTGCGCGGCTACCAGCTCACCGACGCCCAGGGAGCAGCCCAGTTCACCACCATCTACCCCGGATGGTATCCGGGCCGCACCGTGCATATCCACTTCAAAATTCGCTACCAGAACCGCGACTTCACCTCCCAGCTCTTCTTCGACGATGCCCTGAGCGACCGTATTTTTGCTAATCCGCCCTATGCCAAGGCAGGCACCCGCACCCGCAACGCCAACGACGCCATCTTCCGCAACGGGGGTCGGCAGCTCCTCCTCAACCTCGCTCCAGAGGGGGCAGGGTATGCCGCCACCTTTGATATCGGGCTCAATTTCTGAAAAGAAGACTCAAACCGGCCTTCCAGCCATCATGAAGCTGGCGGTCATGCCCCCATCCACCGGCAGAATGGCCCCGGTGATGAAGCTGGCCTTGTCCGAGGCCAGAAAGAGCACCGCCTCGGCCACCTCCTCAGGCCTTCCAAGCCTTCTTAGGGCGTGCAGGTCTTCCCAGTCCTGGCGGGTGAGCTCGGGGTGGGTGGACATCTGGATGGCCTCGAGCACCGCCTCGGTGGCGATGGCCCCGGGGGCCACCGCGTTGACCCGGATGTGAAGAGGGGCCAGGTCTAGCGCCAGCGAGCGGGTCAGGTTCACCAAACCGCCCTTGGAGGCGTTGTAGGCCGCGTTGTTCTGCTCGGCGAAAAGCCCCTGAACGCTGGCGATGTTGACGATTGCCCCCCCTCCGGCCTTGGCCATCTCTCGCGCCGCCAGGGCTGAGAGGTGCATGGGGGCGGTCAGGTTGACCTCCAGAGCCTGCCGCCAGTCCTCCAGCCCCACCCTGAGGGCCGAACCCGGGGGAGCGATGGCCGCGTTGTTGACCAGCACGTGCACCCCGCCCCATTGCTTTACCGCCTGCTCCACAAAGCGCTCGCGGTGGGCAGCCTGGGAGAGGTCTGCGTACACGAAGAGCGCCCCCAGCCGCTTGGCTATTTCCAGCCCCTCTGGGCGCACATCGCACAAGACCAGGAGGGCTTTTTCCCGCGCGAAGGCCTCGGCGATGGCCCGGCCAATGCCTCGAGCAGCCCCGGTAACAAGCACGACCTTGCCCTGAAACATGGCCCCATCCTAACCAGCCCGGCGCTTCCCAGGCCAAAGCAACAAGGGAGGCCCAAGCCTCCCCTGTTGGAAGGGAATGACCGCTACTTCTTGACAGCCTCTTTCAGGGCTTTGCCCGGCTTGAAGGCGGGGTACTTGGAGGCGGGGATCTTGATCTTTTGGGTGGTGCCGGGCTTCACCCCGGTGCGAGCCTTGCGGCTGCGCACCTCGAAGGTGCCGAAGCCGGTGAGCTGGACCTTGCTGCCGGACTTGAGAGCGTCCTCAATTTTGCTGATAAAAGCGTCCACCGCGGCCTTGGCGTCCTTCTTTTTGAGGCCCGCTGCCGCGGCTACTTGATCGATCAGGTCGGCTTTGGTCTTGGTCTTCTTCGCAGTCGCTTTCGCCATGTGTTACCTCCTCTCTTTTCCCTTCGGGACGAAGTCTATCACACCTCATCGCTCAATTGCAAGCGCCAGACCGAGAAGAAGAGCTTTTCTGTTAAAAACAGAAAGCCTAAACGGTGGGCCTCCGGTGGTATTCAGGGGGTAGAAGGGCGGTGACGGCGGCCTCGAGCCGCTCTGTGAGAGCCTCCAGGCTTTGGTGATCGGTCTTACCAGGGGCCACCGGGATGGGTTCGCCGAAAACCACGCGGATGGGCCGCCGCAGGCGGGGGCCCCTGCCCACCGGCCAGGCCTTGTCGCTGCCGATGATGGCGGCTGGAACGATGGTGGCCCCGGTGCGTAGGGCAATGGCGGCGGTGCCGGTCTTGAAAGGTTCGATAAAGCCGCTGCGACTGCGCCGGCCCTCGGGAAAGATACCAATCGCCAGCCCACTTTTGAGGGTGCGGATCGCAGCCTTGATGGCGCCTAGATCGCCTGTGCCCCGCGCCACCGGGATGACGTAAAGCCGCGGCAGCAGCCAGCGCAGAATGGGGTATCGGAAAAGGTCGTCGCGCGACATGTAGCTCACCACCCGCGGACAGGCCACCCCCATCACGATGGGGTCGAGAAAAGACATGTGGTTGGAGGCCAGGATTACCGGGCCTTCCTTGGGGATTTTCTCGGCCCCCTCCACCCGAAAGCCGAATAGCACCCGGAGGAGCGCCGTGGCCAGAAGCTTGGACAACCTGTAGACCGCCAAGCCGTGCGCATACATGGCACCCCATCATAAAAAATAGACGGTCTTTGGTGGCAGCCCCGACCGGCCTAAAGGAAGCCTCAAGGCCAGGGTTAAGCCCCGCTGATGCCCTACTCATGGCAAAGGGTTGGGCACCCCCTACCTTTAGACCCAGGAGGTTTTATGAAGCACCTTTTCACAGCTCTGGTCGCTTCGCTCCTGATAGCGCTGGCTACCCCGGTGGTGAGCCCGCAGGGCATCATCGTCAACCCAGTGCCCACCGACCTCAGGGTGCGCGTCTGGCTTGACCGCGACCCGGATGGGCTGGGGAGCGCCACCTACCACTTCGGCGAGAAGATCCGCATCTATGTCCAGGTCAACCAGGACGCCTACGTCTACCTCTTCAACATCAACGCCGGTGGTCAGATTGACCTGATCCTACCCAACCCCTACAGCCCCAACAACCACCTGCGCGCGGGCGAGACCCGGGTCTTTCCCGAGAACGGGGCCCGCTACGAGTTCACCATCGCCGGGCCGGCGGGGGTAGACCAGGTGCTGGCGGTGGCCAGCCGTACCCCGCTCTCGCTGGCCCAAATTGCCGATATCAGAAGTGGGCGGATGCGGGTGCAGGGGGCGGGCAACCTGGTCCGGGCCCTCTCGATTGCGGTAACACCCCTGCCCGACGGCGACTGGGTTAGCCACACGGTGCGCTACACCGTCCGGCCCCCCCATGCGGAGCCCAGGCCCCCGCTCTTCTACATCGCGCCCGCGCCAGGCTATGAGGTGGTGTGGGAGGAGCGCGAGGCCACCGGCTACCGGGTGGCCTACCGAGGGGGGGATGTGGAGCAGGTCTTCAGCCACTACCACCGCGATCTGCTGGCCAAAGGCTGGGTAAAGCTGAGCTTCAAGGCCAGGGGTGAGAAAAAGAGCATGGCCTACGAGGCCTTGTACCAGCGGGGTGGGGACCGGCTCGAGGTGACCGTAACCCCTAGGGGTGGGGAGCTGGTGGTGCGGCTGGGGTGGGGGAGGTAGGGCTTTCGGGCTATAATAGGCGTTGGTGCCGACCCACTTGAACGCCACCAGGCCGCTTCGCTTCGCCCGGGCCATCGTCGCAGCGGGCAAGTGAGCCCTGCCCCCAAGCACAGCCAGCGTCTGGCTGTGCTTTTTTGCTTGGAGGAGTCTATGGAGAAGCTGGAGGTCCACCCCGAGATTGCCAAGGCTGCCACCCTACCTGCCGAGTTCTACAAGGACCCTGCCCTCTACGAGGCCGCAAAAGAGCGGGTCTTTGCCCAAAGCTGGCAGTGGTTGGGCGATACCGACGACCTCAAGGCCCCGGGCAGCATAAAGCCCCTGGTGCTCCTCGAGGGCTGTCTGGACGAGCCCCTGCTCCTTACCCGCGACTTCGACGACCGTTTGCATCTTCTTTCCAACGTCTGCACCCACCGGGGGATGCTGGTGGCCGAGACCGCGGGCCAGGCCCGCTACCTGCGCTGCCGCTACCACGGGCGGCGCTTCGGTTTGGACGGCTGCTTCCAGGCCATGCCGGAGTTCGAGGGGGTGGAGGGGTTCCCAAGCCCCGAGGACGACCTGCCCAGGGTGGCCCTTGGCGTTTGGCGGGGCAAGTTCCTGTTTGCCAGCCTGAAGCCCAAGGTGCCCCTTGAAGAGGTGCTGCGGCCCATTGAGGAGCGCCTGGGCTGGTTGCCCCTGCAGGAGTTCTACTTTGAGCCCACCCGGGCCCGCGACTATCTGGTGCGGGCCCACTGGGCGCTTTACTGCGACAACTACCTGGAGGGGTTTCACATCCCCTACATTCACGCCTCGCTCAACAGCGCCATCGATTACAGCAGCTACACCACCGAAACCTACCGGTGGTGCAGCCTGCAGCTCGGGGTGGCCGCCCCCGGTGAGCCCGCCTTCGACCTGCCCAAAGACGCCCCCGACTACGGCCGACGCATCGCGGCCTACTACTACTGGGTCTTCCCCAACCTGATGCTCAACTTCTACCCCTGGGGCCTCTCGGTGAACCTGGTGCGCCCCCTGGGGCCAGAGCTCACCAAGGTGTCCTTCCTGCCCTATGTGTGGGACCCGAGCAAGCTGGAGGAGGGGGCCGGGGCAGCCTTGGACCGGGTGGAGCGCGAGGACGAGGTGGTGGTGGAGGCAGTGCAGAAGGGCATCAAATCCCGCCTTTACCGCCGGGGGCGCTTCAGCGTGAAGCGGGAGGCGGGGGTGCACCACTTCCATCGGCTGCTGGCCGAGGCCTTGGTAGGATAGGGGGGATGGACCGGACGGTGCCCCAGCTGCTGCGCTACAGCCTCCGCTATGCCGGCCAGCCGGCAGGGGAACAGTGCCTTACCCTGGAGCCCCGCCGGGGGGGGCTGAGGGTGGTGCTGGAGGCCCAGGTGGACCTGCCCCCGCCCAAAACCCGCCAGCGCTGGGAGAGCGAGCTCGATGCTTGGGGGCTGCCGCACTTCTACCGCGAGCGCGTAGAGGGCAGCGGGGCCAGGGTGATGGAGGTGGAGTTTTCCCACCAGGACGGGCTGGTGACGGTAAGCCAGGGCAAGGAGGCCTTTTCCATCCCCTACCTCACCGATATGCACGATCCCCTCTCGCTTTTGCTGGCGATAGGGTCGCTCGATCTCGAGGTGGGGGGGGTGCGGAAGTTCTGCCTGGTGGGGGGGCGGGCCTATGTGGAGCGCCTTCCCGACCAGCGCCTGGGCGAACGCCCCCTGAGGCTCTACCGCCTGCGCCCCGGCCTGAGCCTTTTGTACTACGACGAGGCCGGCTACCCGGTGCGGCTTACCCAGAAGGTGGGGGAGCACATCTTCGAGGCCGAGCTTCAGGAGGTGCAGTGCTCCCCGGCAAGCGCACAGCGGGGTAGGCGGGTGGCTCGCCGCCGGCGCAGGCGGTACACCTGAGCTGAGGCTTTTATGATTAGAACCGCCGAGGAAGTACGCCACCGCTTCAAAAACCGTCGCCCGACCGTGGACTATGGCGATGCGCTGGAGACCGTACGGCGCATTCTGCACCAGGTCGAACGCGAGGGCGACGCGGCCTTACAGCAACTGAGCCAGGAGATAGACGGGCATCCGGTGGAGGAGATCCCCAAGCGAGCCTGGCGCGAGGCCTACGAAAGCCTGGATGCAGATCTGCGGGATGCCCTTGAGACCGCCAAAGAGCGCATAGAGGCCTTTTACCGCCGGGAGCCCCTGGGTGGGTTTCTAGAGGCCGGCCCCGATGGGGTGCTGGGCCAGCTCGTGCGCCCTTTGGAGCGGGTGGGGGTGTACGTGCCGGGGGGCTCGGCCCCGCTGCTCTCCACCGTTTTGATGACCGCGGTCCCGGCCAAGGTGGCGGGGGTGGGCGAGATTGTGCTGGCCTCGCCCCCCAAAGTGCACCCTGGCATCCTGGCGGCGGCCTGGGTGGCCGGGGCCGACCGCCTTTTCGCCATGGGAGGAGCCCAGGCCATTGCTGCCCTGGCCTTTGGCACCGAGACGGTGCCCCGGGTGGACAAAATCGTGGGGCCGGGCAACCGCTATGTGGTGCTGGCCAAGCGCGAGGTCTACGGTACGGTGGGCATGGAGGGCCTGCCGGGGCCCACTGAGACCCTGATTATCGCCGATGCCTCCGCCGACCCCAAGCTCCTGGCGGCCGACCTGCTGGCCCAGGCTGAGCACGGCCCCGACTCCGAGGCCTGGCTGCTATCGGCCTACCGCGAGCTCTTGGAGCGGGTGGCCGAGGAGCTGGAGCGCCAGCTCGCCGAGCTTCCTCGGGCCGCCATAGCCCGCGAGGCCCTGGCCAGGAGCGGCCTGGTTTGGGTGCGCGACCTGGAGGAGGCCCTGGAGCTGGCCAACCTCTACGCGCCCGAGCACCTCTGCCTCTCCATCCACGACCCCCTGGCCGTGCTGGGGCGGGTGCAGAATGCGGGGGGGGTTTTCCTGGGGGAGCACTCTTGCGAGGCTTTGGGCGACTACATCGCAGGCCCCAGCCACGTGATGCCCACCTCGGGCACGGCCCGCTTCGGCGGGGGGCTCTCGCTGCGCGATTTTCTCAAGGTGATTCCGGTGGTGGGCCTGGAGCAGGGTGCGGCTGCGCGGCTGGCCGCTTTGGGGGCCCGCATGGCCCGGGAGGAGGGGCTCGAGGCCCATGCCCGGGCGCTGGACCGGCGCAGCAACAGGGCTCCTTAGGCTAGTCGAACTCCTCTTCCCGTTCTCCTAGGGGCACCCCAAGCTCCCCTGGGCTCGCCTCTGGGTGAAAGCGGCGCAGCCGCCCGCCGAACAGCTCGACCAGGCGTTTGAAGCGGGGGTCCTCGAGCAAGGGGGCCTGCGGTGGGGCTTCAACTTCCCCATATATGCGCTCTTCTTCCCAGTTGGGGGCGACTTGCTCTGGTGCTTTGGCCTCGGGCTCGAGCTGCGCTAGGGGTTCCCCTGGCTCAGCCGGTTTTTTTTTATGCACCAGCTCGACCCGGTAGTTCCCCAGCACCTCCTGCACCACCCCCTGAAGCTGCTCCAGGTGTTTTTGGGTGTTCTGGAAGTGAAAGCTGGCCCACTCAGGAAACTGGAGCACCAGCCGGTCTTCCTCCAGCCGCGGCTCGGCCTCGCGCACAAAGGCCCTTACCGTGGGCTTGAGGGCCATGAGTACCTGGCGCCACCGGGCGCTCCAGTCTTCCCTCGTGGGGGAGGTTTTTGGGTGGGGAGAGGCCCTGGTGCGGCCCGCATCTTGCTCCTCCCCTGCTTCTGGGCGCGGCGGGTGAAGGCCCGGGGGGGTTTCCCCTGCGTGTGGGGCTTTTGGGACGGGCTCGGCCTGGCTGGGTTCTGGAGCGGGGTGAAGGGCCTGGTGGGCCCTCAGAAGGGCCAGCTCGAGCGAAAGAGCGTCGGAGCGCTTGAGCAGACCTTCCATGGCCTCATCCAGGGCCGTCATCGCCGCCACCAGTCGCTCCTCGGGGGCCTGTAGCTGTGGGCCTTGCGCAAGGCCCAAGCGGGCGTAAAGCCCTGCTCGGAGTGCTTCCAGCAGCCCGTTTGCCAGGGTGCGGGCTGCAAAGCCCTGGGCATAGAGCCTCTCGATGGTCTCCAGGGCCGAGCGGAGCTGTCCTTTGTCCAGCGCCTCGGCCAGTGTGAAGAGGGCTGCTTGGGGTGGTAGGCCCAGGGCTTCCTCGGCTTTTCTCAGGGTGAGGGGGCCTTCCAGGGTTAGAAGCCGATCCAAAAGGCTTTCAGCGTCGCGCAGGGCCCCATCAGCCAAACGGGCCACCAGCCGCAGGGCCTCCGACTCGGCCTCGCGGCCCAAACCGGCCAGAATACGCTCCAGCTTGGCCGCAATCTCGACCTCAGAGAGCCGCCGGAAGCGGAAATGCTGGGTGCGGGAGAGAATGGTGGGGGGCATCCGCTCGGGTTCTGTGGTGGCGAAGATGAATATCACGTGCGAAGGAGGCTCCTCCAGGGTTTTGAGGAGGGCGTTGAACGCGCTTTTGGACATCATGTGCGCCTCGTCCAGGATGACCACCTTGCGCCTGCCCAGAATAGGGGTAAGTAGAATGCGCTCCTGCAGGTCGCGCACGTCCTCCACCGAGTTGTTGGAGGCGGCATCTATCTCCAGCACATCGGGGTGCCGGCCTTCCCGCACCATGCGGCATCCTTCGCAACGCCCACAGGGCCTGGGGGTTTGCTCGCAGCTCACCGCCTGGGCGATTAGCCGGGCACTGCTGGTCTTGCCCACCCCCCGGGGACCTGAGAAAAGGTAGGCCTGGGCCAGCCGGTCGGCGCGCAGGGCGCTGAGCAGGACTTCCTTGACA
Organism: Meiothermus sp. QL-1; assembly: GCF_003351145.1. Classification (NCBI taxonomy): domain Bacteria; kingdom Thermotogati; phylum Deinococcota; class Deinococci; order Thermales; family Thermaceae; genus Meiothermus; species Meiothermus sp. QL-1. Next base: position 16,843 of record NZ_QQSV01000015.1, read on the forward strand.
TGTTCCTGCCCCACCATCTCTTCGAAGGTGCTGGGACGAGCTTGGCGGTAAAGCGCGCTCACGGCTTCTTAGGTTACCCCATGGGCCTGACATCTGGCTATTGACAGAATGGGGGCTATTTGGTAGGCTTCTCTTTGCGTCGCCGAAAGGCGAGGCGGGAACCTTGAAAGCGCAGGTTGGGCAACAACACGACCCAAACGCGGTTTAGCCGCGATAACTTTTCTGGAGAGTTTGATCCTGGCTCAGGGTGAACGCTGGCGGTATGCCTAAGACATGCAAGTCGAGCGGGCCATGGGGCGACTCATGGTTAGCGGCGGACGGGTGAGTAACACGTAGGTGACCTA
>NZ_QQSV01000016.1 GCF_003351145.1 Meiothermus sp. QL-1
GGGGGACAACGTCACCTTCACCGTCGAGCTCATCAAGCCCATCGCCCTGGAAGAAGGCCTCCGCTTCGCCATCCGCGAAGGAGGACGTACCGTCGGCGCCGGTGTGGTGTCCAAAATCATCGAGTGATGTGCTAAACTAAAGCCTTGCTGGCCCGGCCGGGTAGCCCAAACCCGGCTGGGCCGAAGGCTGAAAGAGGACGACATGGCAAGCGAAGTTCGGATCAAGCTGCTCCTGGAGTGCACCGGGTGCAAGCGCCGCAACTACTCGAGCGAAAAGAACAAGCGCAACACCCAGGCCAAGCTCGAGCTCAAGAAGTACTGCCCCTGGTGCAACAAGCACCTACCCCACCGAGAGGTAAAGATCTAGGGGGATGGTATGGCCCAGGAGAACAGCCCAAAACGCCCCCTTGGAGCCCGAATCGTCAACTACTTTCGCGAGGCCCGCGCCGAGCTCGCCCGCGTAACCTGGTCCACCCGGCAGGAGATCATCGAGTCCACCCAGGTCATCCTTGTCTTCGCACTGGTCGCCATGGTGGTGCTGGGGCTCATCGACACCGTCTTCCGCTTCATCACGGTGCGGTTGCCGTGAGGCACAGGCTATGAGCATCGAGTGGTACGCCGTTCACACCTACGTGGGCTACGAGGACAAGGTCAAGGAGAACCTCGAGCAACGGGTGAAGGCCCTCGGGATGCAGGACAAGATCTTCCAGGTCCTGATTCCCACCGAGGAGGTGGTGGAGCACCGGGAGGGCGGCAAGAAAGAGGTGGTCCGCCGCAAGCTCTACCCCGGCTACATCTACGTGCTGGTGGACCTGGGCGACACCCCCGGCGAGTTCAACGAGGCCTGGGAGGTGGTCCGGAACACCCCAGGCGTGACCGGTTTCGTGGGCACCGCCACCCACCCAGTGCCCCTCACCCCGGATGAGGTGCAGCACCTGCTCGAGATCTCGGGCCTGGCCGGGAAGAAGGAGAGCCCCAAGCCCCAGGTAACCTTCAAGGAGGGCGACGTGGTGCGGGTGGTCTCGGGTCCCTTCGCCGACTTCACCGGGGTGGTGGGCGAGGTCAACCTGGAGCGGCAGAAGGTCAAGGTGCTGGTCTCCATCTTTGGCCGGGAGACCCCGGTGGAGCTGGACTTCTCGCAGGTCGCCCGCGCGTAGAACCCCCAAGGCGCCAAGACCACGAACTTCGTGGGAGCCCAGAAGGAGAAGAAAATGAAAAAGATAACCGCTATCGTCAAGCTGCAGTTGCCCGCGGGGAAGGCCACCCCGGCCCCCCCGGTGGGCCCGGCCCTGGGCCAGCATGGGGCCAACATCATGGAGTTTGTCAAGGCCTTCAACGCGGCCAGCGCCCACATGGGCGACGCGATCGTGCCGGTGGAGATCACCATCTACTCCGACCGCTCCTTCACCTTCGTAACCAAAACCCCCCCGGCCTCATACCTGATCCGCAAGGCCGCAGGCATCGAGAAGGGCTCGGGCAAGGCCGGGCGGGAAAAGGTGGGGCGGCTCACCTGGGAGCAATGCCTGGAGATTGCCAGACAGAAGATGGCCGACATGAACGCGAACGACCTGGAATCGGCCGCCCGGCAGATTGCCGGCTCGGCCCGCTCCATGGGCATCGAGGTGACGGGGGTGCCCCATGCCTAAGCGCGGCAAACGCTACCGGGCCATCCTGGAGAAGGTGGACCTCAACAAGGTCTACAGCATTGAGGAGGCCGCGGCCCTCATTCCACAAATCAAAAGCGCCCGCTTCGATGAGACGGTGGAGATCCACGTGAAGCTGGGGATCGACACCCGCAAATCGGACCAGAATGTGCGCTCCACTGTGAGCCTACCCCACGGCACCGGTCGCGCGGTGCGGGTGCTGGCCATCGCCAAGGGCGAGAAGATCGCCGAGGCCAAGGCCGCCGGGGCCGACATTGCCGCCGGGGAAGAGATCATCCAGGAGATCCTGGAGGGCCGGTCCGACTTCGATGCGGTGGTGGCCACCCCGGACGTGATGGGCGCGGTGGGCTCCAAGCTGGGCCGCGTGCTGGGGCCCAAGGGGCTGCTGCCCAACCCCAAGGCCGGTACCGTGGGCTTCAACATCGGCGAAATCGTGCGGGAGATAAAGGCTGGTCGGATCGAGTTCCGCAACGACAAAACCGGCGTGGTCCACGCCCCGGTGGGCAAGGCCAGCTTCACCCCGGAGCAAATTGCCGAGAACGTGCGGGCTTTCATCAAGGCAGTGGAGGGCGCCAAGCCCGAGGGGGCCAAGGGCACCTATTTGCGCTCGGTCTACCTCTCCACCACCATGGGGCCGAGCATCAAGGTGAACCCCAGCAGCGCCCAGAAGGCCTGAGGCCCCAGCCCTCCCTTGGCCTCCCTCTGGGGAGGCCGTATTTTTGCGTATGCTAGAGCCTAGCATGAGCCCCACCCAAGCCCTGCTGCTCAGCCTAGGCGTGGCCGTGGTGGTCTTCGTTCTCAAGGGGCTGGCCTACCTCCTCACCGGCTCCGTAGCCCTCTACTCGGATGCCCTCGAGTCGGTGGTGAACATCGCCGCCGCCGCAGCCGCCCTGCTCGCAGTGCGGGTCTCCAAACGCCCTGCCGACGAAAACCACCCTTTCGGCCACACCAAGGCCGAGTACTTCTCCGCTGTGCTGGAGGGGGTGCTGATCGTCCTGGCGGCTTTGGCCATCCTGCGCGAGGCCTGGCCCCGGCTGCTGGCCCCTGAACCCATCGAGGAGCTCGGGCTGGGGCTTCTGCTCTCGCTTTTGGCCTCGAGCCTCAACGCCCTCCTGGCCCTCTTCCTCATAAGCAAGGGCCGGCAGGCCCGCTCCCCTGCGGTGGTGGCCGACGGCCAGCACGTGCTCTCCGACGTGATGACCTCGGCGGGGGTGCTGCTGGGGGTGGGGCTGGCCTGGCTCACCGGTTGGTGGTGGCTCGATCCCCTGCTGGCCCTGCTGGTGGCGCTCAACATCCTCCGGATGGGCTGGCGGCTGGTCCGCGACTCGGTGGGGGGGCTGATGGACGAGGCCCTACCCCAGGAGGAACTAGGCCGAATTCGGGCCGCCCTGGAGGGCGCCCTGAAGGGGCTGGCCGCCGATGGTAGGGTGCTGGAGGTGCACGATCTGCGCACCCGCCGGGCCGGGCCGCGCACCTTCGTGGAGTTCCATTTGGTGGTGCCAGGGAGCACCACCGTGGAGCAGGCCCACCAGATCTGCGACCAGCTCGAAAGCGCCCTGCAGGTGAGCCTGGAGGGGGTTCAGACCACCATCCACGTGGAACCCGACCACAAGGCCAAGCACGCTACCTTCCGCGTTGGCTAGGCGTAGGTCAGGTCCACGATTATGTAGGTCTGGCTGCCCTTGGGGCCCTTGACCTGGACCTCATCGCCGACCTTCTTGCCCAGCAGGGCCTGGCCCAGGGGGGACTCGTTGGAGATTTTACCGCTGAACACGTCGGCCTCGTGGCTGCCCACCATGGTCAGGCTCATGCGCTGGCCGGTGGGGGTCTCGAGCTCCACCGTCACCCCAATCTGCACCTCGGTGGGCACCCCGTTGCCAGACTCCACGATCTGCACCCGGCTCAGGATATCCTCCAGCTCGGCAATCCGGCTGTTGTTCTCCCACATGGCCCGCCGGGCCTCGTCGTAGCCCGCATTCTCCCTCAGGTCGCCTTCGGCGATGGCCCGACCCATCTCCTCGGCAATCTGGCGCATTTTCTCGGTCTTCAGGTAGGCGAGCTCCTGTTCCAAACGCGCTTTTCCCTCGGCGGTCAGGTACACCGGCTTTTTGTTCATCAAACAAAACCTCCGGGGGCCTACCCCTGTAGGCCCTAGCCCAGTATAGACCAAGGAAAACCCCTTTCAGAAGTAGAATAGCGCCATGCGCTATCTGGCCGGCGTCCTCCTCTGGGGTCTGGCCCTGGCCCAGAGCCTCACCGTGCCGCCCGAGGGCCGGGTGGGGCAGCCCCTGGAGATCCGCGGGGCGGAGTTCCCCCCCGGCCGCTACACCCTGCTCTTCGATTCGGCACGAAGCCGCGCCCAGCTCGAGGTCGAGGCCCCCCAGGGCAGCTTCTCCACCTTCTGGACACCCCCTGCCGAAGGGTTATTCAGAATCAGCGTCCAGGTAGGGGAGCGCACGCTGCAAGCCCAGACCCAGGTGCGCCCTGCCCCGGTGCAGACCCCCCGCCTGGAGCCCGACGGCTTGGTGGTGGGCGGCTGGAAGCTGCCGCTGGCCGGGAGCTGGATAGGTCCCCGGGTGCTGGGCACGCGGGCCTTTGTGGCCCAGGGCCCTTTGGTGCTGGAGATAGACCTGCAGAACCCCCGGGTCCTGGCCGAGCACTACCCCCCCGCCGAGGTGCGAGGGCTGGAGGCCGACGGGGAGCTCACGGTGTTGCTGGAGGATGGGCGGCGGCTTGGGCTCGGCGCCCTTGCTGGAAAACCCTACGAGGGGCGCTGGGAGAGCCTGGCGGTGATCCAGGAGTACTTCCAGACCCACGAGGCCCAATCCCCCAACCGGCCCTACTGGTACTACTTCACCCAGGAGCCGAGCCGGCTGGGGGCGGCTGAGCTCGAGGCCGTGGGGCGCGACCTGCTCCTCCGGGGCCACCGCCCCGAGCTGGCCTGGGGGCCCGGGGTGCTGCGCTGGCTCGAGCCCTGGCTGCTGCAAATCCGCGCAGCCCGAAGGCAGGGCCTGGAGCAAAGCCTGGTCTGGTCGGAGTTCTTCCTCAAGTACCTGCCCCAGGTGCCGGGGGCCCAGGCCATGCTCCTGGAGCAAGCGGAGTGGCTCGAGGCCCAGGGCAGGCCCGACCTGGGCCAGCGCTACCGCGACGCCCTGCGCCAGGTCGCAAGCTGGCAGCCCCCCTTCACCTCAACCCATCTGGCCTGGCTTACGGGCCTGCTGGGCGGGCTCTACGCCCTGATGCTGCTATACCTGAGCCTGCTCTACCTGCCGGCCCAGCTCCGCGGCCTGAGCCCTACCGGGGGCTGGCTTCTGGGCTGGCTGCGGCACCCGCTCCTCCGGCTGCGCCACAGCATGCTGGCCTACACCACCCTAGGCGAGCGCAGCCTGCTGCTGCTCCTCTTCGCCCTGGCCGCCCTGACCCTCCTGGCCTGGGGCTTCACGGCCCGCTCCGAAGCGCTCCTGGCCCAAGAAGGGCTGACCCGGGGCACCCTGCGCTCCAACACGGCCCAGGAAACCCTGCGCGGCCTGGCCAACACCCCACCCCTGCGGGGGCTGCTGGCCTACGCTTTGGCCAAGGAAAACCCCACGGAAGCCAAACGGCTCTACGAGAGCGCCTCCCCCTGGGACTACGTCCTGCTCGGGCGCGGCACCCCCGAGGCCCTGGCCCAGGCCTACCAGCAGGCCCCCCAGGCGCCCGCCGTACGGGAGGCCCTGGGGTTGGGGGGCGACCTCTGGAGCGCGGTCTACCGCGAGGCCGGACTCCCCCGCGAGGCGGTGCCCACCCCCCGGCAGATCATCGCTGCGGTCGGCCTGAGCAGCCTGGAAAACTTAGCAACCGACCTTCCCGAAACCTGGCGCAGCCTGCCCATCTGGCCCACCCCCCTCTGGGCCTGGGGGGCCGCGGCGGTGGTGCTGTTCCTGAGCCTCTACCACCTGCTCTGCTTCTTCCTTCCGCGCCCCCAGCACCAAACCAACCCCGCCTGGCGGCATGGGGTGCAGCTCCTATTTCCCGGCAGCCCGAGCTACAGCCAGGGCTGGGGGGTCTTGCTGCTCCTGGCCTTTGCTGGGGGTCTCTGGCTCTGGCGGCAGGGGCACAGCGCCGGCGTCCCCCTGAGCCTGGCGGCCCTGGGCCTTCACCTGCTGCTCTGGCTCGCCCTGGTCTACCGCAGGCGCTCTTCCTGAGCTTTTTTTTGACCGCCAGGGAAAACTGGACCCAGACGCCTTCCGGGCCACCCCCGCGATGCTTCTCGAACTCTGGCAGGCCGGCCGGGGGCATCGTGCTGCTCAAGCAGGCCCTGCGCTGCCCGGGCCGCCCCCCCACCCCAGCGAACGCCCGCCCACCCTCCAGCCCCTTCTGGAGGAGTTCCGGGCTAGAGGCTGGAGGTAGGTCCAGGAAATAACCCAACCTCAGAGGAGTCCATCCGGTAAGCTCGGTGTGGAGGCAACGATGAAGCGCGTTCTGGTATGGTTGGGTCTGGCCCTAATCCTGGGGTCTTGTGTGCCCCAAGCCGTGCGGCCCCAGCCGCCGCAGGTGGAGCTGTTGCAGTTTAGCCTGGTCTCGATTGACCCTTTTAGCGGACGGGGCGAGTTCGACGTGCGCCTGCGCCTGACCAACCCCAACCCCTACGCCCTGCCCCTGCTCGAGAGCGCCCTGACGGCAGAGCTGGGGGGCTCGCCGTTTCGTCTGACCCTGCCCGCTTTGGAAATCCCCACGGGGGCCAGCCGCGAGGCCAGCGCCCGGCTGGTGGTGCCCATCGTGGAGGGCACCCGCGCCCTGGCCAGCCTGGTGAGTGGGCAGGCCACCCGCTTCCGCTTGCTGGGGGAGCTGCAGGCCCGACTGGGCCCGGCGGTGGTTCCGATTGGGCCCGTAACCCTGGTGGACCGCGAGGTGCGCATCCAGTTTGCTTTCCAACCCCCCACCATTCGTCTGGTGGAGATTCGCCTGGACGGGCTGGCCATCCGGCTGGTGCTGGAAGTAGAGAACCCCAACCCCATCGGCTTCACCCTGGAAGGCCCCCTGCGCCTCCTGGCGGGCGGGCGCAGCGTGGCCGAGGGTGCGCTTAACCTGGGCCTGGGCCCCAACGGGCGCAACCGGGGCGAGCTTTCGCTGCGGCCCGCAGGCCTTCCTGGGGGAGGTGGGGTGAGCGTGGAGCTGGGCCTTAGCGCCCGCATTCCGGGGATTCTGGACCGCTCGGTGTTCCAGGTGTTGCAGGGCGTGCTGCGGTAGCAGGGGCTCGCCGGGATTCCTCTGCTTCGGTCCTGGCCGTGGGAAAATTCGCCCCGCCCCTTTGCCCTATCGCGGGCTGGGTGCTGGCACGGCTTACCCGATGCCGTGCCATCCGCTCCCCGCACTGGTCCAGCACAAGGGGCGGCCTGATGGGGGCCGCCCCTGAACCTTGCAGAGACTAGCGACTAGTTCCTTTCTACGGCACCCAGATCGCAGCCTCCGTTTTGCGGGCGCGCGATGCCCCGCGCATCGGTGGCCAGGGGGTTGTTGCTGAGGTCGGTGCAGGCCGAGGCCGGCACCCTGTCCAGCACCGGGCTGCCCACCAGCGGTAGATGGGTCTGGACAAAGCCGCCGTTGTCGGCCAGGCTTCCCAGCGAGGGGTCTTGGTTGAGAATGTCGGTGGAGTCGCGGGTGAACGAGCAGTCGGTGTTGCTCCTGATCAGGTTGTAGCCGTTGCTGACAAGACTACCCTCACACTCCGGCCCGATGCCGCCGGTGGCGGTGTTGTTGGCCAGGATCACGCCCTTCAATCTTACGGTTCCACTTCCAATTCGCATCCCTCCCCCACGGGGTGCGGTATTGTTGACGATGGTCGAGAAGGCCAGGTTGAGCGTGCCCCAGTTGTAAATGCCGCCGCCTCCATAGCTGGATGTTGTGCTGTTCCCGCTTACCGTCACGTTGGTCAGGGTGGCGGTACCGATGTTGTAAATGCCCGAGCCCCCGTTCCCGCTCACCGTCACGTTGGTCAGGGTGGCGGTACCATAGTTGTAAACACCTGAGCCCCCGTTCCCGCTCACCGTCACGTTGAGCAGGGTGGCGGTACCATAGTTGTAAACACCTGAGCCCCCGTTCCCGCTCACCGTCACGTTGAGCAGGGTGGCAGTGCTCCCCCCAAAAAAATCTCCCGTCGCAACAACACCTGAGTCTCCGTTCGAGCTGACGGTTACATTGCTGAGAGTCAGGTTCGCACGAAAGGCACCAATGCCACTGCGGGCGTTGCCCGTAACTGCCACATTGTTCATGGAAAGGCTACCGGAAGACACGTATACACCGTCGTAATTCGATTCTGTACCGTTTGATTGGACGAGTACGTCCTGAAGGGCTGTGCTCGAGCTCCAGCCCTCCTGGTATAGCGCATTTCTTCTGTTGTTCCGCAGCGTCACCCGCTCCATTACCAACGCGCCACCATAATTCCAAACAGCGGCGCCATTGCCGGCCCGTTGAATGGTAAGGTTCTCGATCCTAGCACTCCTGCCCTCGTGTACCTGCACCAGCCGAGTGCTGTCATTCCCGTCCAGAATGGTGGTATCACGGTCGGCCCCGCGCAGGGTGATGGTGGTTCTGAGGTCCAGGTCGTCCCCCTGCTCGTCAATGCTGCTGCTGCGGGTAAGGGTGTAGGTGCCGGCAGGAATGTTAATGATCACAGAGGAGCCCAGAGCGTTGGCTTCCATCACCGCAGCCCGGATGGAGCAGTTGCCGTTGCTATCGGCACATTGGCCGTTGCCGGGATCGGCGTCTATGGTGTCGGCGGTGGTGTTGACGTTGAAGGTGGTGACCTGGTTCACCACCAGGGTCACAGTGGCGGTGCGCTCAATGCTGCCGGAGGCCGCTTTTAGGGTAAGGGTGTGCTGGCCCACCGGGGTGCTGGTGGTGGTGGAGAGGGTCAGGTCTCGCTGCACATCGCTGCTGCCCACGTTCAGGCTGGTGGGGGATATCGTCACGCCAGCGGGAGGGTTTACCAGGCTCAGGCTTACGGTGCCGGTAAAGTTGTTCTGGCGGGTCAGGGTTAGGCGGATGGTTCTGCTCTCGCCTTGTGTAGCCGTAAGGCTGGTGGGGTTTAGCGAGATGGTGAAGCTGGGGCCACTTTGCACAATTAGCGTGAGGTTGGCCTCCTTGGTTAGGCTGCCACTAGAAGCCCGCACCTTCAGGCTGTAGGTGTTCGCCGCCACACCGGTAGCCACGCTCACCGTTAGGGTTTGGTTCACGGGGTTGCTACCGCCTACATTTACAGTGGCCGGGGAAAGCGTGATACCCGAGACAGCCGCCCCGCTGCTGCTGACCAGGCTCAGGCTCACCGTACCGGTAAAACCGTTTTGTGGGGTAAGGGTGAGCTGGGTGGTCGCGCTGCCGCCCGGCGCAGCCGTAATGCTGCTGCTGCTGAGCGAGATGGTGTAATTCGGACTATTCCCTGGATTGGAGCCGCTCGAAGCGCTATCACCACATGCGCTGAGCCAGACCGGCAAAACTCCCAACACTAGAAAAAGCAAACTGTTTCGTATTCTTCTCATACGATGATTCCCTCAAAGCACGCTTCTACCTGTCACCAAGGCCAATTGGGCTTGGTTTTTTAGTCCTTGCTCTGGTGAACTGTGCTGAGCTAGTAATCTTTTGTCATTCCGAACACAACGCAGCGAAGCGAGGAATCTGATGCGCTCTTGCATTCGCTACCCATGAGCAGCACCAGATTCCTATTCGACTACATGTGCCTCGAAATGAGGGTGAGAGAAGTAGGGTTCATTTGAAGTATCCCAATAACCTTAGTTATCAAGACCACCAGACACAGTCATGCTGTGTTTCATTGAATCGGCTTACCGGTGGGATCGTACTTCATATAGCTTTGCGGTATGCGTTCGATGATGGCAACCGTTGCAGCCTCAATCATCATGGCTAACGCTTTTGCCATCGGGGTATTGTTATATATGCGCAACCCACCTGCGAGTGCGCTCAACCCCCCGGGCAAAAGGCCAGCCCCAATTCCTCCGAAATTTGTATCGGTAGCTTCTGCTTCTACAGGGAATGCCGCAATGATTGCACCAGAACGAGTATCCACTATTCTAATGTCTACACGTATATACGATTTTTTCTGTTGAAGAAAACCGCCAATAAATGGAATCGCACCTACGCCACCACTACCGGATGCGTTTGGCTCAAATCCAGTTATTACACCTGTGATAATCAAGTCAGCCCCGGTAAATGCGTTTTGTTGGTTTGACAAAGCCGCCTCACTACGGAGCTGGTTAATAATGCTCCGGTCGTAAACCACAAAGTGGTTGCTGCTCACCAACGCAGTGCTAAGCATTGTCGAAACATCAGAGCCGATACCCGTCGTAGCGGTAGGAATATTGATACCAAAAAGATTAAGAATCTGAACAGTTCCAGTGGGAACCGATGCGCCAGAACCACATTGAGGACTGGTGCACTCGAAACTGGCTACCACAACTCGAGCCCTTGGCCCTTTGTAGTTTTCAAAGTCAATTTTTTTGCTTTCTTTACCGGCAACCGTGGTTGTCACCGAAGGAGCACACCCGGTGAACAATAGAGCGATGAGAAGAAGAATGCCGCCTATTTTCTTCATGACTCTCTCACCTCGAAGGGATTTTGAACGGTCGCAAGCACAAGAACAACTCCAGATGTTGCAAACCATTGATCTGGACGTTACTAGCGCTTACTCCGTTGGTGAGTATAGCATTAAGGTTTGTATTCGACAATGCAGATAATCGGGCGATACGCCGTTATTTATACTAAGTACAATTAGTCTATCCTACCAGGTACAGCACCTCGCTAATGGCCTGTACGTACTCCCGCACGGCCAGGCCTTTTTTGGGAATGCGAAACCCCGGCGGGTACTGGGTGGGCTCGACCCGGAAGGGCAAGGCCCGCAGGGCTTTGGCGTCGTAGTCGAGGCGGGCAGTTTCGAAAGCAATCTGAATCCGGAGAACACCCTTAGTGTTGAGCCCTGGAGCAGTCTCGGCCACCACAAAGGCTCCAGACACTCACCCCGAAATCTACCTGCAAGCCCCTGCGTCCACCAGGCTCTCTCGACCTCCGGCCCCGGCGCGCAACGGCCGCTGGTCTCGCGTAAAGCGGGCTACCGTAAAAGGCAACCCGCCACTGCCGGATGCCCTCACACCTGGCCGGTGTCCAGCGCCCGGTCAATCATCTCCCCAATCTCGCGGATCAGATGAATCAGCCCCGCAAAACGCGAATCCTGGGTTAGGCCCCGCCGGTAGCGGGCATAAATTTGCTGCATGATAA
>NZ_QQSV01000017.1 GCF_003351145.1 Meiothermus sp. QL-1
CGTTCGGGTTCGCCGCCGCCGCTACGTACGTAATCGCCGCCGTCAGCGTCGTCTTCCCGTGGTCCACGTGCCCAATCGTCCCCACGTTCACGTGGGGCTTCGTCCGCTCAAACACGCCCTTGGCCATAGCGCTCTCCCTTCTCGAAGTTGCGGCCGCAGGCCCCCTGAGGGCAACCTGCGACCGGCAGCGTCTTACTGTCCTTTCACCAGCTTTTGCGCGATGTTCTGCGGTACCTGCTCGTAGTGGTCGAAGAACATGGAAAACTGCGCCCGCCCCTGGGTCATGGAGCGCATATCGTTGGCATAGCCGAACATCTCTGCCAACGGCACAAAGGCCCGCACCAGCCTGGCGTTGCCCCGCTCCTCCATGCCCTGAATCTGACCCCGACGGGCGTTCAGGTCGCCGATGATGGAACCCAGGAACTCCTCCGGGGTGATGACCTCAACCCGCATGATGGGCTCGAGGATCACCGCACCCCCTTTCTCCATGGCCTCCTTGATGGCCATGGAGGCGGCAATCTTGAAGGCCATCTCCGAGGAGTCCACCTCGTGGTAGCTCCCGTCGTAAAGGGTGACCTTGAGGTCCACGATGGGGAAGCCGGTAAGAGGGCCGGACTGCATGGCCTCCTCGATGCCCTTCTGTACCGCCGGGATGTACTCCTTGGGCACCACCCCGCCTACGATGGCGTTGACGAACTCGAAGCCCGCCCCCCGGCCCAGCGGCTCGGCCTTGATCTTGACATGGCCGTACTGCCCGCGCCCACCGGTTTGGCGCACGAACTTGCCTTCCACCTCCACCGGGCGGGTGATGGTCTCACGGTAGGCCACCTGGGGCTTGCCCACATTGGCGTCCACCTTGAACTCCCGCCGAAGCCGGTCCACGATGATCTCCAGGTGCAGCTCACCCATGCCTGAGATGATGGTCTGGCCGGTCTCAGGGTCCGTAGAAACGCGGAAGGTGGGGTCCTCCTCGCTCAGACGGGCCAGGGCGATGCTCAGCTTGTCCTGGTCGGCCTTGGTCTTGGGCTCAATGGCCAGGTCGATCACCGGCTCGGGCACCTCGATGGACTCGAGGATGATGGGCTCGTCCCCGTCGCCCACCAGGGTATCCCCGGTGATGGTCTCCTTAAGGCCCACCACCGCCCCCAGCTCGCCTGCCCGCAGCTCCTCCACCTCCTCGCGGTGGTTGGCATGCATCTGCAAAAGCCGGGCCACCCGCTCCTTCTTGCCCTTGGTGGTGTTCTGCACGTACGAACCCGAGCGCAGGGTGCCCGAGTAGACCCGGATGAAGGTCAGGCGGCCCACGTAGGGGTCGGCCATGATCTTGAAGGCCAGCGCAGCCAAGGGGCCGTTGGGGTCGGCCGGACGCTCGACCACCTCGCCCGCATCGTTGGTGCCGCGAATGGGGGGGATGTCCAGGGGGGAAGGTAGGTAGTCCACCACCCCATCCAGGAGAAGCTGAACCCCCTTGTTCCTGAGGGAGGAGCCCAGGAAAACCGGGAAGATCTCCATGGCGATGGTGCCCTTGCGGATGGCCCGGACCAGTTCCTCCTCGGTGGGCTTTTCGCCCTCCAGGAACTTCATCATGATGTTCTCGTCGAAGTCTGCGGCAGCCTCCACCAGCTTCTCGTAGTACTCCTGGGCCTGCTCCTTGAGCTCATCGGGAATCTCCACCTCCCGGATGTCGGTGCCCAGGTCGTTGCCGTAGGTGTAGGCTTTCTGCCGCAGCACATCCACGATGCCGCGGAAGGTGTCCTCGCGCCCAATGGGGAGCTGCATCACCACTGGCCTCGCCCCCAGCCGCTCCTTCATGGAGTTGACCACCAGCCAAAGATCGGCCCCGGTCTTGTCCATCTTGTTGGCATAGGCAATCCGGGGCACCCGGTACTTATCGGCCTGGCGCCAGACTGTCTCGGACTGGGGCTCCACACCCTGGGAAGCATCGAAAACCGCAATGGCTCCGTCCAGCACCCGCATGGAGCGCTCCACCTCGATGGTGAAGTCCACGTGGCCGGGGGTGTCGATGATGTTGATGCGGTGCTCCACCCCGGTTTGGGTGTGCTTCCAGTTGGCGGTGGTCACAGCAGCGGTAATGGTAATGCCCCGCTCCCGCTCCTGCTCCATCCAGTCCATGGTCGCAGCCCCCTCGTGCACCTCACCGATCTTGTGAATGCGCCCGGTGTAGTAGAGAATGCGCTCGGTGGTGGTGGTCTTACCAGCATCGATGTGGGCCGCGATGCCGATGTTGCGGAAGAGCTTCAGGTCAAAGCTGGTCTTGACGGACATAGCTACCACCGGTAATGGGCGTACGCGCGGTTGGCCTCAGCCATGCGCTCCACGTCTTCCTTCTTCTTGACCGCCCCGCCCTTGCCCTCTGCCGCCTCCATCAGCTCAGCGGCCAGGCGCTGGGCCGCCCCACGCTCGCTGCGGCTGTTGAAAGCGTTCACAATCCAGCGGATGGCCAAAGACTGCTGCCGGCGAGGCGAGACCTCCACGGGCACCTGGTAGTTGGCGCCCCCCACCCGGCGGCTGCGGACCTCCAGCCGGGGGCGCACATTGTCCAGCGCGGCCTTGAAGACCTTGAGGGGCTCCTGGCCGCTTTTGTCCTGGATGATCTGGCAGGCATCCCGGAAGATCTTGATGGCCAGGTTCTTCTTGCCTTCCCGCATAATGCGGTTGATGAAGGCGGTGACCAGCACATCGCCGTAAAGGTGGTCGGGCTCGAGCTGGCGTACTTCGGCTCTTCTCCTACGCGACATAACCCACCTACTTCTTGCCCTTGGCCGCAGCACCCTTGGCGTCGGCCTTGGGCCGCTTGGTACCGTACTTGGAGCGGCTCTTCTTGCGGTCCTTGACCCCCTGGGTGTCGTAGATACCGCGCACAATGTGGTAACGCACCCCGGGCAGGTCCTTCACCCGGCCTCCCCGGATGAGCACCACCGAGTGCTCCTGCAGGTTGTGCCCTTCACCGGGGATGTAGGCGGTAACCTCATAGCCCGAGGTGAGACGCACCTTGGCCACCTTGCGCAGCGCGGAGTTGGGCTTCTTAGGGGTCACGGTGCGCACCACGGTGCAAACCCCCTTGCGGAAGGGGCTCCCCTTGAGCGCAGGCACCTTGCTCTTCTTGACGACCGGGGTACGGCCTTTGCGGAGGAGTTGGTTGATGGTCGGCAGGGCAATCACATCCTTTCTTTCTGAAGTAAAAAACCCCACACAGAAGTCGCCTAGCTGCGCTCGGTGCGGGGTTCCCGGGTGAAGCGAAGAAGCCTTTTTCTCAAGAATCGCCGTGCGCGGGGGCTCCCCGTGAGCGCAACCGATAGGGCCTCAGCGCCGGGGTTGGCCTGAGGCGACGCAACCTCTGCAGTATATACGGGCCCACACCCTTAATCAAGGGGAGGTCTCAGCCCCGCAACAACCAGCGCACATCCTGCACCACCCGCTCGGTCTCTGCCGCCTTGCCGCTCCCATAGATGAGGCGCAGGCTCCCGCGGGGGTCTAGGGCAAAGACCGTGGCGGTGTGGTCTACGTTGTACTCGAGGGCCGACTTGACGTTGGATTTCTGATAGAAAACGCCGTACTTCCTCGCCACTGCTGCAATCTCCTCGGGACTGCCGGTGAGACCCAGGAAGCTCGGGTGGAAAAAGGTGGTGTAATCCCTAAGCCGCTGCAAGGAGTCGCGCTCGGGGTCAACAGAGATAAACAGGACCTGCACCCGCGCCTGCTCAGCCGGCGAGAGGGCCTTGTAGACCCGGGCCAGCTCCAAAAGGGTGGTGGGACAAACATCGGGACAGTTCACGAAACCAAAGAAGATCAGGACCACCTTACCCTCGAAGTCCCGGAGGCTTTTGCGACTCCCGTCGTGGGCAGTCAGGGTGAAGTCCAGGGTATCCGCAGACCTGGGGTTCAAAAGCCGGGTGCCGTAGGGCTGGTAGGTCTCACGGAAGAAGAAGGCCCCCAGCAGAAACAGCGGCAGGGCCAACAGCACAACCCAAAAACCACGCTTGAGCATCGCAAACCCCCCTCCTCAGGGTAGGGCAGGGTGGAAGGTCAAATGTCCCATCCCTCACATTACAAAAAGCCCCGCCCGAGTAGGGCAAGATAAAAGCCTATGAACGGGAACACCTCGGCTTTTGCCCATCCCTATGTGCGCTGGGCGGCTGCTCTTCTGATGGCCCCATTCTTTCTGCAGATGCTGGGCTTCGGCCAGACCTTTTTGGGTGGGGGGCTTTGCGGGGAGCTCTTTGGCGACGAGACCCCCTTGGGCCTGCAGGGGGCTGGGTTTTGGTATGCGGTGGTGTTCATGCTGCTCCTGGGACTTCAGCTCATGTACGGGGGCTTCCTGCTCCTGGCCAGGCTGCTCGAGCTCCCCCCTAGCATGGAACGGGGGGTCTACGGAACCGGGGTGGGGCTGGTGGGCTTCCTCACCCTGCTCTTCCTGCTCACCCGCACCACCGGTCTTCCCTACCCCAGCCCCCAAGGCTTGGCCATCGGGGAAACCGCCCCCGCCGACCCCTTGAGCTTGATCCTGGTGGGCTGCTCGGTGGCAGGAGCAGCCCTGCTGTTGGGTCTCCTCCGCAGCAGCTCTCCGTCGGAAAACGGTTAGGCTGGTGAGCATGGAACGCTTGCTAGCGGTAATGCGCCGCCTCAGGGGCCCAGACGGTTGCCCCTGGGACAGGGCCCAGACCCACCAAAGCCTGCGCCCCTACCTGCTGGAGGAAGCGGCCGAAGCGGTGGACGCCATCGGTCGGGGCGACCCTGAGGAGGTGGCTGAAGAACTTGGGGATGTTCTGCTCCAGGTGGCCTTCCACGCCGTGATCGCCGAGGAGGAGGGCACCTTCAACTACGCCCAGATCGAGAGCCGAATCGTCGAGAAACTCATCCGCCGCCACCCCCATGTCTTTGGCAGTGCCAGGGCCGAAACCCCCGAGGCGGTTGCAGCCAACTGGCAGGCCATCAAGGCCGCCGAGGGCAAGAGCGCTGGGTCCGTGAGCGAGCAGGTACCGCGCGCCCTTGGGGCCCTAGCCCGGGCCGCCGAAATCCAGAAAAAACTGGGTACCCCTCCTGCCGATTCCCAGGCCGTGGTGGAGGCCCTGCAACGGGGCGACCTGGCCGAGGCCCTGTGGGCCATGGTGGCCCTATGCCGAAAGCGGGGGGAAAACCCTGAGATCCTGCTGCGCGAGCGTTGCGACCGGCTGGTATGAGCCCCGATATGCTCAGGGCTGCCGTAAACCGCCCCCCCCTAAGCCTCCCTCGGCCTGCAGGGTTCGTGGATGCAGCGGTGCTGCTGCCGGTTTTTGAAGGACGGCTTCTCCTTACCGTGCGCAGCGCCCATCTGCCCCACCACGCCGCCCAGATCAGTTTTCCCGGCGGACGCCTGGGCCCGGGGGAAAACCCATCCCAGGCTGCTTTACGCGAGGCCTGGGAGGAAGTGGGGCTCGACCCCCACCTGGTCGAAATCCTGGGCCCCCTGGATCCCACCCTTTCCCCCCACGGCTACCGAGTCTTTCCCCTCCTGGGCTGGGTTACCGCCACGCCCCACCTCCGGCCCAACCCCAAGGAGGTTGAAAGCCTCCTCTGGGTGCCAATCGAAGAGCTCCTCCAGGCCCCCGCCTACGCCGAGGAGCGCTCCCTCCCCTTGCCCCACTCGAGCGCTCCCCGGCAGGTATGGCACTACCCCTGGCAGGGCTACGACATATGGGGGGTAACCGGCAACATCCTGCACGACTTCCTAGAGCGCCTGCGAGCCCTCAGCTCCGGCTGGCCAGATTGAGGAGCATGACCCCCCCAATGATGAGCGCGATGCCCAGGAGAATTGCCGCGTTTATAGGCTCCTTGAACACCAACCAGCCCAGCAAGGCGATGAGCGCTGTGCCCAGGCCTGACCAGACGGCGTAGGCAATGTTCAAAGGCATGCTCTTGAGGCTCAAACCCAAAAAGTAGAAGGCCGTGGCATAACCCAGCACCACCAGCAACGATGGAAAGGGCCGGGTAAAGCCCTGGGAAGCCTTCAGAGCGGTGGTGCCCACGATCTCGGCCAAAATAGCCAGCAACAACAAAACCCAGCCATTCATGCCCCAAAGGCTACCCTCTCCTTCAGAGTTCCGGGGTAGAATACACACCAATGATTCGCATTCTACTGGCCGACGACCACGCCCTGTTCCGCCAGGGGCTCAAGAGCCTTCTAGAGGCTGAGCCCGACTTCAAGGTCATGGGCGAGGCCAAGGATGGACGTGAAGCGCTGCGCCACGCCCTGGAGGCTCATCCCGACATCATCCTGATGGATATTCAGATGCCCGGCCTCGACGGGGTCCAGGCTACCCAGGAAATCCTCAGGGAGTGGCCCGAGGCCAGGGTTATCGTGCTCACCATGTATCGTCAGGACAGCTACGTCTTTGAAGCGGTCAAGGCTGGAGCAAGGGGATACCTGCTCAAGGATGCCGATGCGAAGGAACTGGTCGAGGCCA
The DNA here is from genome assembly GCF_003351145.1 of Meiothermus sp. QL-1. NCBI lineage: Bacteria > Thermotogati > Deinococcota > Deinococci > Thermales > Thermaceae > Meiothermus > Meiothermus sp. QL-1. The sequence goes on from NZ_QQSV01000017.1 coordinate 6,465, forward strand.
TCCGGCGGGTTCACCAAGGCGAGGTGCTCCTGGATGCCGAGATGGCCGAGAAGATTATCCAAGACTTCAAGGCCAAGCAGGAAACACCTCCCAGGGAGCATGCCGAGCTGACCGAACGGGAGGTGCAGATCCTGAAGCTGGTGGCCCAGGGCTATACCAACCTGGAGATTGCCAACGAGCTCTCCTTGTCAGAAAAAACCGTGCGCAACCGCCTTAGCGACATCTTCCAGAAACTCCATCTCAACAACCGAACCCAGGCCGCCCTCTACGCCCTGCGGGAGGGGCTGGCGGACAAGCCCCGGGAATGAGCAGACCTGTTCCCCAAACCACCCTTGACCCGGTCGGCTTGCTCGAGGAAATCGCGGAGATCGGCGGTGAGGCCGAGCGGGGCGCTTGGGTTAAGCGCCGGCTGCAGGCCTTAGGCCTGGCCCCGAAGAAGGACGAGCTGGGGAACGTGTGGGTCGGGGAGGGGTCCACCCTGCTCATAGCCCACCTGGACACAGTTCTGATGCCCCAGCCGCTGCAAAGGGAAAAGGAACGCTGGTACGGACCCGCAGTGGGCGACAACTCCTCCGGCGTTGCTGTCCTCCTGGCCCTAGCCCCTGAGCTGGTGGCCCAAGGCTGCGTGGCGGCCTTCAGCGTAGGGGAAGAGGGGCTAGGCAACCTGCGGGGGGCCCGCCGGCTGGTAAGGGCGCTGAAGCCGCAAAAGGTAATCGCGGTGGACGGCTACTTACCGGGGGTCGTCAGCCGCTCTGTGGGCTCCATTCGGCTGCGGGCCCGCTTCCTAGGACCCGGGGGACACGCCTGGGGGGATCGGGAGGCCCCCTCCCCGATGCCCGCCCTGGGCCGGGCCCTGAGCGAGATGTATGCCCTGGTAGGCTCATCCGAAAGCAGCCTGAATGTAGGCCGAGTCTGGGGCGGAGAGGCCATCAACGCCATCCCCAGCGAGGCAGGGCTGGAGCTCGACCTGCGAGCCCTCGAGGCCCCCATGCTGGAGCAGCTTGCCCAGAAAGTGCGGCAGGTTCTCATGGAAGCTGCCCGGCGCTATGGCGTGCGGCTGGAGCTAGAAGTGCTTGGAGAACGGCCTGCTGGGAGCACAGCCACCCCTGCCATGCTCGCGGCAGCTCGCCGGGCCTACGCGGAGGTGGGGCTAGAGGCTCGGTTCACGGCCGGCTCTACCGACGCCTCTGCCGCTGTAGAGGCAGGGGTTCCCGCCCTCACCCTGAGCGTCTACCGAGGCGGGGGAGCCCACACCCCCGGGGAATGGGTTGAGCCCAGCTCCCTGCGCCTAGGAGCCCAAGTTTTGCGCTTTTTTATACGGTACACTGGAGCGGGAGACGGGACTTGAACCCGCGGCCCCAACCTTGGCAAGGTTGTGCTCTACCAACTGAGCTACTCCCGCAAAAAATAAAACCTCTGCACCGCCCTACTCTCCCAGGTCCCTTCGAACCC
>NZ_QQSV01000018.1 GCF_003351145.1 Meiothermus sp. QL-1
GAACACCACCCGCTTGCTTCGTAAGTCCAGCATCGCCGGGTAATAGGCCCCGGGGCGCTTGGGGCAGGCCGCTGGCTCGGTACACGAGCAAGCGGCGTAGGGAGGGTAAGGACAGGTCCTCTCCATAGCTCACTCCGTAGGGGCCAGACTTACCGCAGCGAACTTGAACTCGGGCATACCGCAAAGGGGATCGAGGGCCGGGTTGGTCAGCCGGTTGACCGCCAAGGGCCCCTCCCAGTGGAAAGGGACGAAGACCGTGTCGGGGCGGATCTTGGGGTTGAGCCGCACGGTGTAGCGTGCGCGGGCCCTGGGGCTTTGCACCTCGCAGGGCCGGCCCTCCTCGAGCCCCAGCCGCTTGGCGGTCTCGGGGTGCACCTCCAGGTAGGGTTCGGGGCTTTTTTTGCGGAGCCGCTCAATGCGTCGGGTCAGGTTGCCGGTGAGGTAGTGGTAGAGCACCCGGCCGGTGGTAAGGGCCAGGGGAAATTGGGCATCGGTGGCCTCGGCGGGCGGGGTGTAGGGGGTGGGGAAGAAGCGGGCCTTGCCCTCTGGGTGGGCGAAACCCTGGGCCAAGGGCCGGGGGGTACCGGGGTGGTGGGGGTGGGGGCAGGGCCAGAAGAGGGCCTCGCCCCGCTTTAGGCGCTCGTAAGTAATGCCAAAATAGTCGGCTTTGGCCCCCCGGGTGGCCTGGCGCAGTTCGTTGAAGACCTCCTCTGTGTCCTGGTAGCGAAAGTAGGCCCCTGCGCCTAGGCGCTGGGCCAGGTCCACCAGGGTCTCCCAGTCGCGCCGAACCCCTTTGGGCGGGTCTTGCAGGGCTTGGCGCAGCACCACCCGGCCCTCGAGGTTGGTGGTGGTGCCGCTCTCCTCGAACCACAGGCTGCCGGGCAGCACCACCCGGGCCAGCGAGGCGGTCTCCGAGAGGAAAGGGTCTATGACCACTAGGTGCTCCATCCGCGCCAGTGCCGAGCGCACACGGTCGGCCTGGGGCGAAGAGGCGGCGGGGTTGCTCCCCAGCACCAGAAGCCCCCGAATCTCGCCCTGCTCAATGGCCTCCAGGATTTCAAAAGCGCTCTTTCCCTTGCCGGGCAGGGCCTCGGGCGAAACCCCCCAGACCCGGGCCACGGCGGCCCGGTCGGCGGGGTTTTCAATGGAGCGGTAGCCCGGGAGCTGGTCGCTCTTCTGCCCCATCTCGCGCCCGCCCTGGCCGTTGGCCTGGCCGGTGAGGGTGCCGAACTCCCCACCCAGGCAGAGCGCCAGGTTGATGTAGGCCAGGGTGGTCTGCACCCCCCGCGCGTTCTGGTCGGCCCCCCGCCCGGTGAGGATAAGGGGCCTCTGGGCCTGGGACAGTAGGGCTACTGCTTGCTCCAAAGCCCCCACTTCCAGGCTGCACACCTCTGCCGCCCAGGCCAGGGTGCAGCCCTCCACCGCCTTCAGGGCCTCCTCAAACCCCTGGGTGTGCGCCTCAATAAAGGCCTGGTTCTTAGGCAACACCTTGAAGAGGGCGTTGGCCAGAGCTAGGTCGGTGCCCGGCCTTAGGGGTAGGTGCAGGTCAGCTAGTTTAGCGGTAAGGGTCTGGCGCGGATCCACCACGATAAAGCGAGTACCCCCTCGCTTGGCCGCCATCAGGTGGGGCATCAGCATGGGTAGGCACTCGGCTACGTTGGAACCGGCCAGCAGAATCAGATCGTGCTGGGCCAGGTCGGCCAGGGGGCGGTTCAGGCCCCTATCCAGGCCAAAAGCCAGGTTCTGCGCGGTGGCGGCAGCGGACATGCAGTAGCGCCCGTTGTAGTCCACGTGGGGCGTTTTGAGGGCCAGCCGGGCCAGCTTGCCCAGCAGGTAGGCCTTCTCGTTGGTCAGCGAGCCGCTCCCATACACCGCGTTGGCCGCGGGGCCGTGCGTGCGCGCAATGCGCAAAAATCCCTCGGCAGCCACCTCCAGGGCTTCCTCCCAGCTACAGGGGGTTAGCACCCCGTCCTTGCGCACCAGGGGGGTGGTGAGCCGCTCGGGGTGCTGCACCAGGGCCCCGCTGCTCAGACCCAACACGCAAAGTCGGCCCCCGTTGATGGGATGAACCAGGGGAGCCACGCTACCATCGGCCACCACCTGCAAGCGGCATTGCATCGCGCAGAAGGGGCAGTGGGTATCGGTACGACTGTGTTCAAAAGGCATTCTTTGGGGAAATGCTGAGAGGGGCCAAGGCTGCCTCTCATTGAGAGGGAGCATAGCAAGGCTTTGCGGATATGTCAATGCTTAATTGTCCTAAAGGCAACTTATTTTTTAACGATTTGCAAATATAGTCGGAAAGCCTTTCAATGCGTACGAAAAAATTGGCCATATTTACATTTTACTTATAACACTCAGCAAACTATTCACAATAGTTCCGAGTCAATAGTTTACAGATTTTGTAATCTGTGATAATCTTCCTCCCGTCTGGCCCCTATGGGTCCGGCACACTTATCCAGAGCAGCCGAGGGAACGGCCCGACGACGCTGCGGCAACCCGCCCGGAGGTCTGTTCATCGCCAGGTCTACTGGGCTTCGGTGCCAAGTCCGGCCTGGGTTTCGCTAGGCACAGCGACCCCCAACCCCAGGAAAGATAAGGAGGCAGGAATGAAAGCACCCACAGAACGCGTCTACCACAAGCCGCTTTACACCGAGGTAAGCCATGGCGGAGCGTAGGAACGGCCTGGTGGTCTGGTTCACCGGTCTTTCCGGCGCAGGCAAGACCACCCTGGCCCAGGCCTTGCACAAGCGCCTCGAGGCCGCCGGTTATCCCACCGAGCTTTTGGACGGGGACGAGGTGCGGGAGCACCTTTCCAAAGGGCTGGGCTTCAGCCGGGAAGACCGCGATACCAACATCCGGCGCATCGGCTACGTGGCCAACCTGCTGGCCAAACACGGGGTGGTGGTGCTGGTGAGCGCCATCAGTCCCTACCGCGCCACCCGCGAGGAGGTGCTGGCGCAGGCCCCCCGCAAGCTCGAGGTCTTTGTGGACGCCCCGCTGGAGGTGGTGGCCCGGCGCGATGTGAAGGGCCTTTACGCCCGCGCCTTGCGCGGAGAAATCCCCCAGTTCACCGGGGTAAACGACCCCTACGAGCCGCCTTTGCATCCCGATCTGCACCTTCGCACCGACCAGGAAAACTTAGAGACCTGCCTAAAGCGGCTTATTCGGGCGCTAGAGCCTTTGGGTATACGGCTGGAGGTGGCAGCTTGAGTCCCGACTGGAACGAAAACACCCACCCGCAAGAGGTTATCCGGTGGGCCCTGGAAACCTACCCCGACCTCCTGATGCCCAGCGGCTTCAACCTGAACGGGGTGGTGCTGATCGACCTGGCCTACCAGGCCGGCTACCGGGGCGAGGTGGTCTTTGTGGACACCGGCTACCACTTCCACGAGACCCTACAGACCCGCGACCGGCTGGCCGAGCGCTATACGGGGCTGCGCTTCGTGACCCTCTCGGCTGGGCTGGGGCCGGAGGAATGGGGCCAGGAGCGCTACCGTACCGACCCCGACGGCTGCTGCGCGGTGCGCAAGGTAGCCCCGCTGCAAGCCTACCTCGAGCAAAAAAAGCCCAGCGCCCTGCTCAACGCCCGCAGCCGCGAGCAGGCCCCTACCCGGGCTCACCTGGGCTTCGTAGAGCCGGGCGAGCGGGTGCGCATCAACCCGCTGGCCTACTGGAGCAAGGAGCAGCTCGAGGCCTACGCCAAGGCCCAAGGCCTGCCCGTGAACCCCCTGTACTGGAGCGGTTTCCTGAGCATCGGCTGCTGGCCCTGTACCCGCGCGGTACGCCCCGGCGAGGCCCTGCGGGCAGGCCGCTGGGAAGGTCGGGGCAAGAGCGAGTGCGGGCTTTGGGTGGGTAAGAACGCAATCTAGGCAGCACCAGGTGCAAAAGCACCCCCCCAAAGGGGGTTGGTGCGAGAAGGAAGTTCGCCGCATGGAAAAGATTACAAATGTTGTAAATATTTCTCTGCCCCTACCCCACGGCGGGCAGCTGGTAGACCGCCTACGCCCCGAAGCGCCGGAGGCCTACGCCCACCTGCCGGCCATCCACCTCAGCGAGCGCAGCTATGCCGACCTCGAGCTCATCGCCACCGGGGTCTACTCCCCCCTGGAGGGCTTCATGGGCCAGGCCGACTACCGCCAGGTGCTGGCCGAGATGCGGCTGCAAAACGGCCTGCCCTGGAGCATTCCCATTACCCTACCGGTGGAGGAGGCCGAGACCTATAGGCCGGGCCAGAGGGTGCGGCTGGTCTACCGCGGCCAGACCGTGGGCCTTATGGAGGTAACCGAACGCTACCGCCCCGACAAGGAGGCCGAGGCCCGCCAGGTCTACCGTACCACCGACCCCGCCCACCCGGGGGTGGCGGCCCTTCTGGCCTCGGGGCCGGTTTACCTGGCCGGCCCCATCTGGCTCCTAAAGCTCAGCCGCGGGGCCTTTCCCGAGCACCACCACACCCCGGCCGAGACCCGGGCCCTCTTCGCGCAAAAGGGCTGGCGCACGGTGGTGGCCTTCCAGACCCGCAACCCCATCCACCGGGCCCACGAGTATTTGCACAAGGTGGCGCTCGAGTTGGTGGACGGGCTGTTCTTGAACCCACTAGTAGGCGAGACCAAAAGCGACGATGTGCCGGCTGCGGTGCGAATGAAGGCCTACCAGGTGCTCTTGCAGCACTACTACCCCCCTGAGCGGGTGCTGCTCGGGGTCTACCCCGCGGCCATGCGCTACGCTGGGCCGCGCGAGGCCATTCTGCACGCCATCAGCCGCAAAAACTACGGCTGCACCCATTTCATCGTGGGGCGCGACCACGCCGGGGTGGGCTCGTACTACGGCCCCTTTGAGGCCCAGGAGATCTTCGCCCAGTTCTCCAAAGACGAAATCGGCATCGAAATCCTCAAGTTCGACCACACCTTCTACTGCCGAGCCTGCGGCAGCATCGTAAGCCGCCGCACCTGCCCCCATGGCCTCGAGCACCACCTGCTGCTTTCCGGTACCAAGGTGCGCGAGCTGCTGCGAGCAGGCCAGGGGCTGCCCCCAGAGTTCACCCGGCCCGAGGTGGCCGAGGTGCTGCGCCAGGCCTACGCAGGCAAGGAGGCTGGAACGTGGAAGTCCTGATTGGCTTTTTCATCGCGGTGGCCATCGGCCTCTCCGGCGTGGGTGGGGGCACCCTGACCGCCCCGGTGCTTCTGCTCTTTTTGGATGTGCCGGTAGAAATAGCGGTGGGCACGGCTTTGCTCTATGCATTCTTCGCCAAGATACCCGCCGGGCTGGTCTACCTGCGGCAGGGCCAGGTCGACGGGCGCACCCTGGGGTACCTGCTGCTAGGAGGCCTGCCCGCGGCAGCGGTGGGCAGCCTGGCCCTGAGCGCCCTCAAAAGCGAGCGCGACCTGGTGCTTTTGGTAATTGGGGTTACGGTGCTTATCTGCGCCTTAGCCAACCTCTACCTCACCCTGCACAAGGACTTCCGCCCCCGGGTGCTGCACCCGGTGTGGTTGGTGCTGGGAGCGGCCTTCATTGGGGTAGAGATGGGCTTTTCCTCGGCGGGGGCCGGTGCTTTGGGCACCCTGCTCCTCCTAAGCGGAACCCGGCTCTCGCCCAAAACCGTGGTGGGCACCGACATTTGGTTCGGCCTGGGCCTGGGCCTGGTGGGCGGGGGGCTGCACGCCGCGCTGGGGCAGGTGGATCCCATCCTGCTGCTCAAGCTAGGGCTGGGCGGCCTGCTGGGCTCCTGGAGCGGGGCCTTTTTGGCCCAGTACATCGCCCAGCGGCCTTTCCGGCTGGGCCTTTTGTGCTGGCTGCTCTTCATAGGCTCCCACCTGGTGCTCAAGGGGGTGCGCTAGATGTACTACCCCGCGATGCTGGACCTGCGGGATAAGCGGGTGGTGTTT
>NZ_QQSV01000019.1 GCF_003351145.1 Meiothermus sp. QL-1
TCATCGAGCAGGTCTCCCGGAATACCGGCATCAACCTTTCCCGCACCGCGCCACGCTCTTCAGGTACATGCACATGGTACCGCAAAACGACCGCCCACCATGCTATGGGCTCCTTCGGAGCACGTGGGGGAGTCCATGTATCCCCGGTTTGAAAACCGGGGGATTATAGCTCCCCCGCACCCCCTCTTTTCTCTAACGGCTGGCGCTTCACCTGCGGCGAGCCGCGTAGCGGCGAAGCCGTCAGGTGCAAGCGCATGTTATGCCGCCTATTGCTTTCAACGAGATCTTACTAACTGTGCAGGGCTCATTCATCCTGTAATAGCACTTGACCGCCTATTTCAAGTGGTGGCTATGGTTAGCCTGCGACGACAGTTAGGGTGCGATCTCAATCGTAGCAGTGAAATCGGCAGTTTGATTCGCAATGAATTCCACACCACCATCAAATTGGCCAATACGCACGATGCCGTTGAAGTAACCAACATCACCATAGTAAAAAACGAGATTATTCCATGGGGCGTAATAACCAATCTCACCAGGAAGCGGGTCATCACCTGGGGGCATACCTTCCGTTGATAGCCTGCGAGGCAATGTGGCTATTTTCTCAACATTATTGAAGTCACGGAAAGACAATGTGAGTGGGAGTTGAGCAATCAGGTCACGAGCCGTAGCGTTATCCCAAAGCCGCCCAGTCAGGATTGTGTCGCCGATGATTATGCGTATCCGAGTCTCACCAGGTGTAGGCATAGCCGTTTTTCCTTCTGTCGGGGTTGAGGTTGGCGACGCTGTAGGCAACAGGGTTGGTGTTGGCGGTAAGATGGTTGGCGCAACCACAGCGGAGAGAAAGGTAAGCGTAAAGATAAATGCAAAGATAAATGCAATGATCTGATTGCGGGAACTCGACATTTTCTCCTCCGAAGTGAGCGACATTCAGCGCTGTGCCCTATACCTTGACTGGCAACCCAGCGAGCTTCTCGCTACGTTCCCAAAGCTCTTTAGCTAGCTGCACATCGTTTGCCTGCGGGTGAATCTTCCACTTAGGGGGAATTTTGTTCTTCTCATAGTACTCACCAGACAGCCAGTCTTTTCCGGGCGTTCCTTCGGCAAACCAAGCCAACCTTGCTCCACCGTCCTCCGGTGTCTCCAGCATCAGCCGACAGAAGGGTCGCATGATTGGGCTGCGATAGATAAACTGGACGATGCTATAATCGTGGGCAAAATTGCTGATGATGTTGCCTGGGTGAAAAGCGACGGCACTGATGCCCTTGCTGTGATAGCGGCGATGCAATTCCTTTGTGAACAGGATGTTCGCTAGTTTGCTGTCGCCGTATGCATTCATGGGGTTCTTTTTCGTGTAACCGGTGAAATCATCGAGGTCGATATTGCCGAATATTTTTGCACCGATACTTGATGTTTGGATGATTTTCGCCTTGGATTCTATCAAGCGATCGATCAACAGGTTCGTGAGCAGAAATCCCGCAAGGTGGTTCACCTGAAAGGTCTTTTCGAAGCCGTCCTTTGTCCTGGCCTTTTTGAACAAGCCGCCAGCATTATTGGCGAGCACATCAATGCGCGGATAAGCGGCGAGCAACTCGCTAGCCAGCCGGCGCACCTGTGCCAGCTCCGTAAAATCTGCCACGTGGTACGGAGCATTCAGCTCTCTAGCGACAGCAGCAGTCTTTTCAGGAGATCTGCCCACCACCACGACCTGCCAACCTTTTGCAGCAAGTTGACGGGCGGCTGCGGCACCTATGCCATCGCTAGCGCCTGTGATGACGATCACTTTGCTCACTCTCACTCTCCTTTTCACAGCGGTGAGGACAGTCCATACGGCCTAACGACTTGCGTTTCAGCGGCGGCGAGCCGTCCGCTGGAAACGCCTGTTGGGCGCAGACGCTCACCGCCGCAAAGCTCGCTCGCCTTCACGCGCCTTCCTCCAGCGCAGGCAGGGCGCATTCAACAAACCCATGCCCACGAATGTTGGGGCACAACTGCAGGCAAAAGACAACAACCTAAACACCCGACCCGCCGACCTTCCGCCGCCACAGCGGGCAAGGCGACGGCTGGCAAGCCAACCATCCCGACCCGAAGCCCGTCTCACTCACCGACGCCCCGCGCGGGAGCGGAAGCCCTGCGCCTTTCAAGCCTTCCTGCCGGCGTGGTTGCCCTTGCCGGCCAGCCCAATGCCCGGCCAATCCCGCTCGGCGACAGGATTCCGCTTGGGGGCCGTCGCGGGCGTTGACGGCAGGCAAGACGCCTTGGCCGCAACGTCCGTGGCCAACCGCCGCCCCCGCAGGCGACATCCTTTTGCAGGCAAGGCCACAGCAGGCAAGACCCATCCCCACTGCCCGCAGCGACAACGCACCCTGTAAACGTTCTCGAAACTCTTTCCACCTCTCTGCGCCCAACTAGTGATTAAATGTCACGCTGTCGTATAACACCCCGTATTAGGATGTTATCGGATATGTCGGATGTTCCTAATGACCCAAAAAGGTATTCGCCCAAAACTTCCCCCTTTCTCAACGAAGTTCGCAATGTTTTGAGGCTCAAGCATATGAGCCGACGCACGGAAACCTCGTATGTGTATTACATATTAGACTTCATACGCTTTCACGGCAAGCGCCATCCAAAGGAGATGGGCGTCGAGGAAATCCGGGCTTACCTATCCCATCTGGCTACCCAGAACAACGTGGCGGCCTCCACTCAAAATGTAGCCCTCTCAGCACTGCTCTTCCTGTACCGCCAGGTGCTGAAAGTCAACCTACCCGACATCGAGAACATTAAAAGGGCCAGGCGCTCTCGGCGGGTTCCGGTGGTGTTCACCCGTGACGAGGTAGAGCAGGTTTTATCTCGTGCGTCGGGCATCCACCATCTGATTTTGAGCCTGCTGTATGGAACCGGGATGCGCCTGTCCGAATGCCTGAGCCTGCGGGTGAAGGATTTGGATTTCGAGCGGCTGGAGGTTACAGTTCGGGATGGCAAGGGTGAGCAAGATCGGCGAACCATGCTCCCACGCAAACTGGTTCCGGCGCTCCATCGGCAGCTCGAGTACGCCCGGCGTATGCACCAGCTAGACCTGGAAGAAGGCTTCGGTGAGGTCGAGATGCCCTACGCCCTGGCTCGTAAATACCCCAACGCGGTCAAGGAGTGGGGCTGGCAGTATGTATTTCCTGCGGCTCATCGTTCAAAAGACCCCCGCACGGGGCGGGTAGGGCGGCATCATCTGCTCGAGCACGCCGTTCAACGCGCCATGAAAAAAGCCGTACGCGCAGCAGGTATTCACAAGCACGCCAGCGTCCATACCCTGCGCCACAGCTTCGCTACCCATCTGCTTGAATCGGGCTACGACATCCGCACGGTACAGGAGCTTTTAGGCCACAAGTAAGACCACCATGGTTTATACCCACGTCTTGAATCGTGGTGGAAGGGGCGTTCGAAGTCCACTCGATTCATAGGGCCATCTCAGGCCCACACCGCCAGCACCTCGGCCAACAGCCGCGCCCCCACCAACGCCGAAAGGCCGCTATGGTCCAGATTGGGCGCCAGCTCCACCAGGTCGAAGCCCACCAGCTCGTTTTGCTCTATCGTCCGCCGCACCACCTGCAGGGCCTCGGCGTAGGTCAGGCCCTCCACCTCCGGGCTGCCGGTGCCGGGCAGAATGGCGGGGTCGAGCACGTCGGCGTCGAAGCTCAGGTAGACCTTTTTGCCCTGCGGGAGTTGGCTTAACACCCAGGGCAGGTTCGCCCGTACCCTGGCCGCCGTAATCAGCGTGTGGCCCCTGGCTTTGGCCGCCCCGAAGGCCTCGGGGTTGGTGCGCAGGCCGCGCAGGCCCACCACGGTCATGTGCTTGAGGCCCGGCACCTCCTCCACCGCGCGGCGGAAGGGGCTCGAGTTGGAGTAGCGGGTGCCGTTGCGGAGATCCGAGAAGTCCAGGTGGGCGTCGAGCTGCACCACATAGAGCTGTCCAGGTCGGCATAGGCCTGCAGGATGGGGTAGCTGACCGAGTGGTCGCCCCCCACAAACACCGGCAGCCGCACGCGCTTCCTGAGCTTTAGGGCGGCCTCGCTAATGCGGCGGAAGGTTTCGGCGTACCCCGGTTGGGCCGGGTCTACGTCGCCTACGTCCACCAGGCTCACCCCCTGCAGTCGGTAGGTCTCGGTCTCGAGGTCGAAAAACCCCTCCGGCCCCGGCGCATAACGCCCACTGGCCTCGCGCAAAGCACCCGGCGCGAAGCGGGCGCCGGGGCGGTAGCCCACCGCAAAATCGTAGGGGATGCCCAGAAAACCCACGTCGGCGGTCCAGGGCTCGCTCAGGGGGCGGTGGGGGGCTTTGAGGAAGGTGGCGGGGCCGGTAAAGGGCAACTCGCTGCTGCGCATGCGGATAGTCTATGCTGCCGTCATACCTGGCCGGTGTCCAGCGCCCGGTCAATCATCTCCCCAATCTCGCGGATCAGATGAATCAGCCCCGCAAAACGCGAATCCTGGGTTAGGCCCCGCCGGTAGCGGGCATAAATTTGCTGCATGATAA
>NZ_QQSV01000020.1 GCF_003351145.1 Meiothermus sp. QL-1
GCCGGGGTGGAGACCCTGGTGGTGCTGATGGGGGTAAGCCAGCGGCAACAGCTGGCCGCCCAGCTCATCGCCCTGGGGCGGCCGCCGGCTGAGCCGGTGGCCTTCATTGAACGGAGCAGTACCCCCAGGGAGCGGGTGGTGGAGGCCACCTTAGCCCAGGTGGCCCAAGGAGAGGTCGCCGTGGAGGCCCCCGCTGTGTGGGTAATAGGGGAAGTCGTGCGGTGGCGGCAAGCGGTGGGCAGGCCCACCCAGCGGTACTTGCAGCCCAAGGAGCGGTGAAGATGTCTGAGAAGCTATCCAAGGTAGAACACATCAAACGGCAAAGCCGGCGGCTGCGCGGCCCGGTAGACCAGGAGCTTAACAACGGGCTGGATCACTTCAGCGAGGAGGGCTACCAGATCCTCAAGTTCCACGGTATCTACCAGCAGGACGACCGGGACGTGCGCAAGGCCCGCAAGGCCCAGGGTCTGGGCCCTGAGTACAGCTTCATGATCCGGGTGGCCATTCCTGGCGGGGTGCTGAGCCCCGCGCAGTACCTGGCTCTGGACGACCTGGCCGATCGGCTGGGCAACGCCACCCTGCGCATCACCACGCGCCAGGCCATCCAGTACCACGGCGTGCGCAAGGGCGGGCTCAAGCCCTTAATCCAGACCCTGCACCACCATCTCCTGACCACCCTTTCGGCCTGCGGCGACGTGGTGCGCAACGTGGTGGCCTGTCCGGCCCCTTTTACCGACGGGGTACGGGCCGAGGTCATGGCCTATGCCCGCGAGCTCTCCCAGCGGCTCAAGCCCCGCACCCGGGCCTACTATGAGATCTGGTTGGACGGTGAAAAAGCCGTGAGCGCCGAGGAAAGCGAGCCTCTGTACGGCGACACCTATCTGCCGCGCAAGTTCAAGATTGCCTTCGCCGCGCCGGGGGACAACTGCGTGGATGTGTACACCCAGGACATCGGGATTGTGCCGCAGGTGGGGGCGGGCCTCGAGGGCTTCACCCTGCTGGTGGGGGGCGGCCTGGGCCAGAGCCACGGGCTGAAGGAAACCCGGCCCATCCTGGCCAAGCCCCTGACCACCATCCCCAAAGAAAAGCTCTTCGAGGTGGTGGAGGCCATCGTGCGGGTGCAGCGCGACCACGGTCGGCGCGACGAGCGCAAGTTTAGCCGCATGAAGTACCTGGTGGAGGCCTGGGGCCTGGAGCGCTTCAAGTCCACCGTGGAGGCCTACCTAGGCTACACCCTGCCTGCTGCAGAACCCCTGGCCTGGCAGTCCGGCGACGACCACCTGGGCTGGCACTCCCAGGGGGATGGGCGGCTCTTCCTGGGGCTTTTTGTGGAGAACGGGCGGGTGCGGGACAACCTGCGCAAGGGCCTCAGGGCGGCGGTGGAGCAGCTTGGCCTCGAGGTGCGCCTGACCCCGCAGCAGAACCTCCTTTTTGTGAACGTCGAACCCCATCAGCAGGCCGAGCTCGAGGCCCTCCTGAGGGCCCACCAGATCCCTCTCCCCTTCCAGGGCCAGATTCCCCTGGTGGTGCAAAACGCCATGGCCTGCCCGGCCCTGCCCACCTGCGGTTTGGCCATCACCGAGGCCGAGCGGGCCTTGCCCGGGGTAATCCGCGAGGTAGACGCCCTGCTCAGCCGGCTGGGCCTGCAGGAAGGGCCCATTCCGCATATCCGCATGACCGGCTGCCCCAACGGCTGCGCCCGCCCCTACAGCGCCGAGGTGGGGCTGGTGGGCCGCAGCCTGAATAGCTACAGCCTCTACCTGGGGGGAAGCCCCCTGGGCACCCGGCTGGCCGAGCCCTTTTTGGACAACCTCAAGCGGGAGGAGATTGCCTCCGTGCTAGAGCCGCTGCTGGCCTTCTACCGCGAGGCCCGCCAGGAAGGCGAGGCCTTCGGCGACTTCTGCCACCGGGTGGGGCTGGCTGCATTACGGGAGCGCCTCCATGCCGCACCGGCTTAGGCCCTTGGCTTGCCGCAGGCGGGCCCAGGGTGCTAGGGTTGGGGCATGAAGGTTCTGGACGCCCGCTCTGCCGAGCTTTTCGCCCAGGCCCAGGAGGTGATGCCCGGGGGGGTTAGCTCCCCGGTGCGGGCCTTCAAGGCCGTAGGGGGCACGCCCCGCTTCATAGCCCGGGCCCAGGGGGCCTATTTGTGGGATGCCGACGGCAACCGGCTTTTGGACTACGTGGGCTCCTGGGGGCCCATGATTTTGGGCCACAACCACCCCGAGGTGGTGGCGGCCATCCAGGAGGCCCTGCAGGAGGGCCTGAGCTACGGGGCCCCCACCGAGCGCGAAATTGCGCTGGCCCGGCTGGTGCGGGAGGCCTACCCCATGGCCGACCTGGTGCGCTTTGTGAGCAGCGGCACCGAGGCCACCATGAGCGCCTTGCGGCTGGCCCGGGGCTACACCGGGCGCGAGCTCATCGTGAAGTTTCGCGGCAACTACCACGGCCACGCCGATAGCCTCCTGGTGCAGGCCGGCTCGGGCCTGCTCACCGGCAGCGGGGGCACGGCCAGAAGCGCCCCCAGCAGCGCCGGGGTGCCCCAGGCCCTGGCCGAGCTCACCTTGGTGGCCGACTACAACGACCCCGAGGGGCTGGGGGTTCTCTTCGAGCGCCACGGCGAGCAGATTGCCGCGGTGATCTTCGAGCCGGTGGTGGGCAACGCCGGGGTACTGGCGCCCACCCCGGCCTTTTTGGAGGCCCTGCACCGGCTCACCCGGCAGTACGGGGCCCTGCTGATTGCCGACGAGGTGATGACCGGCTTCCGCCTGGCCAAAGGGGGCGCGGTGGAGCGGCTTGGCCTGAAGCCCGACCTGATTTGCTGGGGCAAAATTCTGGGGGGTGGGCTGCCGGTGGGGGCCTACGGGGGCCGGGCCGAGATTATGCAGCAGGTGGCCCCCCTGGGCCCGGTCTACCAGGCCGGCACCCTGAGCGGGAACCCCCTGGCCATGGCCGCCGGCATCGCCACCCTAAAAACCCTCTTCCAAGACCCCCCCTACGCCCGGCTCGAGGCCTACGGAAAGGCGCTGGAAGAGGGGCTGCAAGAGGTGTTCGCCGAGGCGGGCCGGCCCATATGCCTCAACCGGGTGGGCTCCATGGTCACGGCCTTCTTCCGCGAAGGCCCGGTAGAGACCTACGCCCAGGCGGTGGAGTCCGACACCGAGGCCTTCAAGCGCTTCTTCCACGGCCTGCTGCGGCAGGGGGTCTACTGGCCGCCCAGCCAGTTCGAGGCAGCCTTCTTCTCCACTGCCCACGGCGAGCAGGAGCTGGCTTTTACCCTGGAGGCGGCCCAGCTGGCCGTCCGTGGGCTTTAGAGAAAAGAGGGGGTGTGGGGGATCTATAATCCCCCGGTTTTCAAACCGGGGATACATGGACTCCTCCACGTGCTCCGAAGGAGCCCATAGCATAGTGGGCGGCGGATGTGCTATCATATGCA
>NZ_QQSV01000021.1 GCF_003351145.1 Meiothermus sp. QL-1
ACCGGGACGTGGCCGCAGCGCTGAACATCCTGGCCAGGGCTCGGACGGAGCCTGCGGGGATGGATACGGCAAGGGCCGTCCCGTGAGAACCGCGACTCCCCGTTCTTCAGAACGGGGAGTCGTCACCGAAACTCTACTGGCAGGCCTTGGACCAGGCGATGAACCCCAGGAGCAGCACCAGCCCCGTCCCCAGCCAACTGTCTTGCAGGAACAGGGCGCTGCCCACCAGGGCTATGTGGAAGAAGCCCACCAGCCAGAAATCGACCTGGAAGCTTTCCTTGCGGCTTTTGTGGCGCAGGGCGTACTGGGCCAGGAGGGCCCCCGGCCAGCCGCCGAAGAACTCCATCAGGTGGAGCTGCCGCTCGGGCACCCGCCAGTGGGTCTCCTTGCGGCCCTGCTGCCGCTGGCGCTCGTTCTGAACAGCCCGCCACTTATCCACCGCGTAGTAGAAGAAGGTGGCAAATCCCATAGGGAGGTATGCCAGCAGCATAAGCGCCGTCTCGCTTGTTGAGAACGGGAGCAATTCTTCGAAGACTCTTACCCCGCCCGGTACTACCAGCATGAGCAGGCCGAGGAGGCCGTATAGGGAGAGGAGGAACAGGGGAATGACCACGACGAGTTGCACCAGATTCCAAATCAGCCCCGGCAGCATCGTCGCCAGAGCCAGCAGGCTTTTGAACAGGTACCGGAGCGCGCCCCTCATGCAGGACAAATCCTACTCTGCATTGACGCTACCCCCAGGGACTGATAAACTTTGACCAAGTATAAGTTTGCTGCGAGGTGAGGCCATGGTTGCGGAACGTAAGCTCTACAGCAAGGGTGGCGGCTGGCTTTTGGAGACCCCGGAGAAAGTCTTCACCCCCGAGGACTTCGACGAAACCACCCGCATGATCCAGGAGACCGTGCGGCAGTTCGTGGAAAAGGAGTACCGCCCGGTGGCCGAGGCGATGGAGCACGGGGCGCTCGAGCACAACATCCCCCTCCTGCGCAAGTGCGGCGAGCTGGGGCTTTTGGGGGTGGAGGTCTCGGAGGAGTACGGCGGCCTCGACCTGCCCAAAACCGTGAGCACGGTAATCGCCGAGGCCCTGGCGGGCACCGGGGGCTTCAGCGTGACCTACGGGGTGCAGACCAGCATCGGCCTCTTGCCCCTGGTTTACTGGGGCACCAAGGCGCAGAAGGACAAGTACCTGGCCAAGCTGGTCTCGGGCGAGCTCATTGCCGCCTACTGCCTCACCGAGCCCCAGTCAGGCTCCGACGCCATGGGGGCCAAGACCCGGGCCGAGCTCTCCGAGGACGGCCGGTACTACATCCTGAACGGCACCAAGATGTGGATCTCCAACGCCGGCTTTGCCCACCTCTTCACCGTGTTCGCCAAGACCAAGGAGGGCCTCACCGCCTTCCTGGTCGAGCGCGACACCCCGGGGCTGCGGCTGGGTGGGGAGGAGAAGAAAATGGGCATCAAGGCCTCCAGCACCCGCCAGGTCTTCCTGGAGGACGTCAAGGTGCCGGTAGAGAATGTGCTGGGCGAGCTGGGCAAGGGGCACAAGATTGCCTTCAACGTGCTCAACGTGGGCCGCTACAAGCTGGGGGCCGGGGCCATCGGCGGGGCCAAGGGGGCTTTAGCGCTTTCGGCCAAGTACGCCAAGGAGCGCGTGGCCTTCGGCCAGCCCATCGCCAATTTCGGCCTCATCCAGCAAAAGCTGGCGGAGATGGCCACCCGCATCTTTGCCGGGGAGAGCGCGGTCTACCGCACCATGGGCCTGATTGACGAGGCCCTGGCCGGCCTCGACAAAGCCAACGCCGCCGAGGCGGTTTTGAAGGGCATCGAGGAGTACGCGGTGGAGGCCAGCATCATCAAGGTGCTGGGCTCGGAGGTGCTGGACTACGTGGTGGACGAGGGGGTGCAGATCCACGGCGGCTACGGCTACTCCGCCGAGTACGAGATTGAACGGGCCTACCGGGACAGCCGCATCAACCGCATCTTCGAGGGCACCAACGAGATCAACCGCCTCCTGATTCCCGGCATGCTGCTGCGCCGCGCCATGAAGGGCGAGCTGCCCCTGTTCGATGCGGCCATGAAGCTCCAGAAGGAACTCCTGGAGCCTTCCTTCGAGGAGCCCGAGGACAAGGAGATGGCGGGAATTCAGGGCCTCAAGAAGCTGGCGCTGGCCCTGCTGGGCCTTGCAGCCCTCAAGTTTGGCCCGAAGGTGGAGGAGGAGCAGGAGGTTCTGGCGGTGGCGGCGGATGTGCTCATCGACATCTACGCGGCCGAAAGCGCCCTATTGCGGGCGCGCCGCCTGGGCGAATCGGTCTACACCGATATGGCCCGGCTCTACCTCTACCAGGCCCAGGACCGCGCCCAATCCAGCGCCCTTTCGATTCTGCCGCGCCTGGCCGAGGGCGACGAGATGCGCTTGATGGCCTCAGCGGTGCGCCGCCTGACTAAGCACGAGCCCCAGGACCTGGTGGCGCTGCGCCGCCAGATCGCCCGGGTGGTGCTGGAGCGGGATGGGTATCCGCAGCCTAGGGTTTGACTCGAGGGCGTTGTAAGCTGGTCGCAGATGACCCTTTCCAGCGCCCTGCTGCAGGAGGTGCGGGCCTTTCTGGAGGCCCGCCTGCTTCCCCTCGAGCCCCTCTTCTTCCAAGCGGGCTTCCGCGCGGTAAGGCCTGCGCTCGACGAGCTACGCCAGGAGGTCAAGGCCCGGGGCTGGTGGCTTCCCCCCCTGCCCAGGCCTTGGGGGATGGGCCTTTCGCTTACCGAGTTCGCCCGGCTCTCTGAGGAGCTGGGCCGGAGCCCCCTGGGCCACTACATCTTCAACACCCAGGCCCCCGACATCGGCAACATGGAGATTCTGCTGAAGCACGGCACCCCCGAGCAAAAGGAACGGTTCTTGAGGCCTCTGGCCGCCGGGGAGATCCGGAGCGCTTTCGCCATGACCGAGCCCGAGCACCCCGGTTCCAACCCGGTCTGGCTTTCCACCCGGGCCGTGCTGGAGGGGGATGAGTGGGTGATCCACGGACACAAGTGGTACACCACCGGCTTTGAGGGGAGCGGCTTCGTCATCGTGATGTGCCTGACCGACCCCGACCACCCCAACCCCTACGCCCGCGCCAGCCAGATCATCGTCCCAAGCGATGCCCCGGGGCTTGTGCAGGTGCGCAAGATTCCGGTCATGGGCGAGGTGGGGGAGGAGTGGGCCAGCCACGCCGAGCTGCGCCTGGAGGGGGTGCGCGTGCCCAGGGAAAACCTGCTGGGAGAGCGCGGCAGGGGCTTTGCTATCG
>NZ_QQSV01000022.1 GCF_003351145.1 Meiothermus sp. QL-1
CTTGACATCTTTTTGTGCATTTAGTACTCTTCTCGTTGCGCTTCCTTTTAGGGGCGCGGGGATCATGAAAAGCGGGCGGTGGAGCGGATAGCTCTAGCAGGGTCAAGATATGAGGGGCACACGGTGGATGCCTTGGCACCTGAGCCGATGAAGGACGTGGTTACCTGCGAAAAGCCTGGGGGAGCTGGTAGCGAGCGTTGATCCCGGGATATCCGAATGGGGGAACCTGGCCTGTGGGGACACGGGTCACCGCGGAAGCGGGGGGAACCCGGGGAACTGAAACATCTTAGTACCCGGAGGAGGAGAAAGAGATATCGATTCCCTGAGTAGCGGCGAGCGAAAGGGGAGGAGCCTAAACCCAGGTGCGTGCGCCTGGGGGTAGTGGGGCCTCTGTTGGTCTAGTTTCTGGTCTAGCCGAAGCTTGCTGGGAAGCGGCACCGGAGAAGGTGAAAGTCCTGTAGGCGAAAGGCTGGGGGCTGGATGGGGGTACCCGAGTAGCCTGTGGTTCGTGGAGCCATGGGTGAATCTGCGCGGACCACCGCGTAAGGCTAAATACTACAGGTGACCGATAGTGGATCAGTACCGTGAGGGAAAGGTGAAAAGAACCCCGGGAGGGGAGTGAAATAGAGCCTGAAACCGTGTGCTTACGAGCAATCACGGGGCCTTTGGGCCTTGTGGTGTGCCTATTGAAGCATGAGCCGGCGACTCACGGTCGTAGGCGAGCTTAAGCCGTGGAGGCGGAGGCGTAGGGAAACCGAGTCCGAAGAGGGCGTTTAGTCTGCGGCCGTGGACCCGAAACCGGGTGAGCTAGTCCTGGCCAGGGTGAAGCTGGGGTGAAACCCAGTGGAGGCCCGAACCGGTGGGGGATGCAAACCCTTCGGATGAGCTGGGGTTAGGAGTGAAAAGCTAACCGAACCCGGAGATAGCTGGTTCTCCCCGAAATGACTTTAGGGTCAGCCTCAGGTGCTGATTCCTGCCTGTAAAGCACTGAAAGGGCTAGGGGGCCTACCAGCCTACCAAACCCTATCAAACTCTGAAGGGTAGGAAGTGGAGCCTGGGAGTGAGGGTGCGGGTGCTAACATTCGCATCCGAGCGCGGGAACAACCGAGACCGCCGAATAAGGTCCCGAAGTGTAGGCTAAGTGGGAAAAGATGTGGCGTTGCTGAGACAGCCAGGAGGTTGGCTTAGAAGCAGCCATCCTTTGAAGAGTGCGTAATAGCTCACTGGTCGAGTGACGCTGCGCTGAAAATGATCGGGGCTGAAGCCTACCGCCGAATTCGCGGACTCACGCAGGTGAGTGGTAGGGGAGCGTTCCCGATGCCGAGGAAGGTTGTCTGTGAGGGCAGCTGGAGGCAAGGGAAGTGCGAATGCCGGCATGAGTAACGATAAACAGGGTGAGAATCCCTGTCGCCGTAAGCCCGAGGTTTCCTACGCGATGGTCGTCAACGTAGGGTTAGGCGGGGCCTAAGGATAACCCGAGAGGGGAGGCCGAAGGGCAACTGGTTAATATTCCAGTCCTACTGTGCGGTGCGATGGGGTGACGCTTTAGGCTAGGCGAACCGGAGCCATGGACGAGCCCGGACAGAAGCCCAAAGGGGACTACAGGCAAATCCGTAGTCTGATACCGGTGGGTGGTGTGGAAGCCGCGAGGTGACAACTCGCCGAAGCCATGGAGCCTAGAAAAGCCTCTAAGCGTAACTGCACAGTACCCGTACCGGAGACCGACACAGGTGGGCGGGTGCGAGAGCACTCAGGCGCGCGGGAGAACCCTCGCCAAGGAACTTTGCAAGTTAGCCCCGTAACTTCGGGAGAAGGGGTGCTCTGGGTGGTGCCGCGTGCGGCGCCACTGGGGAGCCGCAGTGAATAGGCGCTGGCGACTGTTTACCAAAAACACAGCTCTCTGCGAACGCGTAAGCGGAGGTATAGGGAGCGACGCTTGCCCGGTGCTGGAAGGTCAAGGGGAGGGGTGGGAGCCCTGAACCGAAGCCCCAGTGAACGGCGGCCGTAACTATAACGGTCCTAAGGTAGCGAAATTCCTTGTCGGGTAAGTTCCGACCTGCACGAAAAGCGTAACGACCGGCGCGCTGTCTCGGCGAGGGACCCGGTGAAATTGAACTGGCTGTGAAGATGCGGCCTACCCGTGGCAGGACGAAAAGACCCCGTGGAGCTTTACTGCAGTCTGGCCTTGAGACCCGGCCGTTTTTGCGCAGGATAGGTGGGAGCCTGTGAGGCTGTTCTTTCGGGGGCAGCGGAGGCGACGGTGAGATACCACCCTAAGACGTCTGGGTTTCTAACCCTGGGAGGGCCAAGGGTCCTTGGGGGACAGGGTTTGACGGGCAGTTTGACTGGGGCGGTCGCCTCCCAAAGGGTAACGGAGGCGCCCAAAGGTTCCCTCAGGTGGGACGGAAACCCACTGGAGAGCGCAAGGGTAGAAGGGAGCTTGACTGTGAGGCCTGCAAGCCGAGCAGGGGCGAAAGCCGGGCCTAGTGAACCTGTGGTTCCGTGTGGAAGGGCCATAGATCAACGGATAAAAGTTACCCCGGGGATAACAGGCTGATCTCCCCCGAGCGTCCATAGCGGCGGGGAGGTTTGGCACCTCGATGTCGGCTCGTCGCATCCTGGGGCTGAAGAAGGTCCCAAGGGTTGGGCTGTTCGCCCATTAAAGCGGCACGCGAGCTGGGTTCAGAACGTCGTGAGACAGTTCGGTCTCTATCCGTCACGGGCGGAAGAAGGTTGAGGGGGGCTGCTCCTAGTACGAGAGGACCGGAGTGGACGCACCGCTGGTTTTCCGGCTGTTCTTCCAAGGGCATAAGCCGGGTAGCCAAGTGCGGGAGGGATAACCGCTGAAAGCATCTAAGCGGGAAACCTGCCCCAAGATGAGCCTTCTTACGGAGTTGATCCGGTAAGGACCCCAGGAGAATACTGGGTGGATCGGCGGGGGGTGTAAGCGCAGCGATGCGTTTAGCCGACCCGTGCGAATGGTCCGAGGTCTTGACCCTGATGCAGTGATGGCTCTGCCGCCTGCTGATTTTTTGAGTGGTAGAAAGGAGAGACCTCTGTGCCCATAGCGGCATGGAACCACCCGTTCCCATTCCGAACACGGAAGTGAAACGTGCCTGCGCCGATGGTACTGGGTTCGAAGGGACCTGGGAGAGTAGGGCGGTGCAGAGGTTTTATTTTTTGCGGGAGTAGCTCAGTTGGTAGAGCACAACCTTGCCAAGGTTGGGGCCGCGGGTTCAAGTCCCGTCTCCCGCTCCAG
>NZ_QQSV01000023.1 GCF_003351145.1 Meiothermus sp. QL-1
CAGCTGATGCCGGGCTCGGGGTGTTACAGCACCGCCGGGCCATTTCTGTTCCCATCATACAACCTGTACCCCCGCATTGAAGATGCGGGGCACTATAGCCCCTTCCACACCATCCCCGTTTCGGTAGGGGTCCCTATGAGCACCAGGTTGCCGTCGTGGACCCGGCTCACGCTCCCCACCAGCCCCGTGGTCAGGTTGGTAAGCTGCTGGGTGCGGGGAAGGGCCAGGATCAACCCTCCCCGTACCTGGCCGTTGGCGCTCTCCATGGCCAGGCTTCGCCGGATGGGAGGAAAGTCGGGGACGCCATCCCCATCCACGTCCTGAGGCAGGGCCGGGTTGGTGGAGTTGGCCTCCACATGCCCCGTGACCAGCGAGCCGTTGATCCTGTAAGCCTCCAGGTGTCCGACCCCATCGGCCCAGTGCACACCCCGCACCAGCCGGCCCTGGCTATCGCGGGGGGTGTCGTCGTTGGTGATGGTGCGGGCGGCGTAGAGGTTGCCGTAGATGACCGAGTTGTACCCGGAGCCGTGCCCATTCACCCCCTCGGAGCCCCAACCCGGCCGATGGTGGAAGAGGGCCCCCACATCCCCCCGCACCCGCAGGTGACAGTACATGCAGTTGGTCGTTTCCGAAAGCATGGCCAGCTTGAACACGTCGTTCTGGCCGAAGCTTATCCGCCGCAGCACGGTCTGGCTCTGCGCCCCCCGGCTGGCCGTAGCAGCCACCTCGACCCAGCCGTACTCAGCCCCCGGCGGAGAGCCCTGTACCACCCGCCAGGCCCCGGTGATGCCGTTGCCCATGTCCACCTGGTGCGTGGTGGGGTTGGTGGTGACCAGCTCGATGTAGCGGGGAACGCTGAGCTGCCGCCTGCGGTAATCCAGCGCCAGGTGAAGCCGGGCCCGCTCGGAAAGGCTGTCCGCCGACTGGATGAGCTCATCGCGCACGCGGACCGCGCTGCCCTGCCGCAGTTCGCTCAGCACGCTCGCACTTAGGATAGACATGAGAACAACAACCACCAGCACGGCAATCAGGGTGGTCACCAGGGCTATGCCCTTGGGTTTGAAGCCATCCATGGCTTCATGCTTAGGTGCTCCTCACCCGGTCAAACACCCCCGGCTGGAGGTGAATTCGTTACCTTAATGCGGACATTCGACCAGCACCTGCAGGGCAATTTGGTCGACTAGAGCAGCAAAAACAGCCCTTTGGAACGCTGGTTGATGGATGTGCAAATATCACAAGCTTGCGAACTTTCTAAGCCGCCGCATCTGCTTCCCGTACCGCCTGGCCGGCAATATACACCTGCTCCACCTCGAGCTCAGCGCTAAGAACCACCAGGTCGGCCGGGGCCCCAGGCTCGAGGGCCAAGGGGGAATAGCCCAGATAGGCACGGGGCCGCGCCGAGGTCAGGGCCACGGCCTCAGGCAGGCCCAGCCCCCAGGCCACCAGGTTGCGCACCGCCTGGTCAAGGGTGAGCAGACTCCCGTCGGGAAGGAAGACACCGTTGCCGCGGCCCACCACCCGGCTGCGGCCCAAGCGGTACGTGCCTTCCGGCATACCTGCCGCCGCCACCGCATCGCTGACCACGTAGAGGCGGGGCATGACCCTCCACAAAGCCCGCACCACCGCCGGGTGAACGTGCAGGCCATCCCCGATTACCTCGCTCCACCCACCCTGCTCCAGCCCCAGCCCCACCACCCCGGGCTCCCGATGATGCAGGGGAGTCATGGAGTTGAAGAAGTGGGTAAAGCCTTTCGCACCTGCCTCCAGCGCGGCCCTGGCCTGGGCGTAGCTGGCAGCGGTGTGCCCAATCTGCACCCTCACGTTCCGCTCTGCCAAGAACCGGGTCAACTCCAAAGCCCCGGGCAGCTCGGGCGCCAGCGTGACCACCCGGATTGGCGCAAGCGCCAGCCAGCGCTTCATCAGCTCCAGATCGGGATCAATCGCAAAAGGGGGCTGGGCTCCCAATCGTTGGGGGTTGATGAAGGGACCCTCCAGGTGAACCCCCAGCAGACGGACCTCACCTGGGCCGGGTCGCTCAATTACGGCCGCAATGCCCCTGAGCGCAGCCTCCAGCTCGTCAACCGGGGCGGTTACGGTAGTGGCCAGAAGAGCGGTGGTGCCATGGCGGGCGTGGAAGCGAGCCGCCTGACGAACCGCAGCTTCCCCTTCCATGAAGTCTGCCCCACCCCCCCATGCACGTGCAAGTCCACGAAACCAGGGAGAATGTAGCGCAAGGGCACCTGGGCCACGGGCTCCACGCTGCGCAGATGGGCGTCGAAGCGAAGCACGCCTGCGTAGCTCTGCTCAGGCGAAACCAGGATCCCGGCAAGTTCGTTCATGGCTAAAACTCCACCGCTGGATTTACGCGCTAGCAACCAAGCTGCTTCCAGAGGGCTCAAATCCAGGGCCAGCTTTCCCACCATCAGTTTTCGTCGGCACTGGTAGAAACTCAACTTCAGCCGTTCTCGTTGTAACTCAATCA
>NZ_QQSV01000024.1 GCF_003351145.1 Meiothermus sp. QL-1
TCGCCGTCTGGCCCGTGACTACGAGCGGCTTGCCGAGACCCTCAAGGGGTTTCATTGGTTGGCCTTCTCGATTCTGCTCTTACCGAAAGTTCTTGATGGTTTACGTATGGCTTCTTAGCAGGCTCTAGTAAAAATTTTTTTGGCAGGGTCATGATGCAATGCTGACCTCGACGAGTTCACTGGAGTTATCTGGCATAGGCCTAATATTCCTTATCTAACTTTTGACTGTTTCTCGGTCTATTTCAAGTCGACTGAGCAAAAATCCCACAAGAAAAGGTAAAGTGCTCGCCGCCAGCGCGGTTAACAGTATCGGCGTTCCTAGGGAACGTTCAATAACGAACGCGGTTCGAATGATCCAGACAGAACTCAAGAACATAATCATGCCATTGAAGCCATAGGTGTAGGGGAAACCTTGCCAACGCCTGTAAGATGCAGAAGTGAATAAACCAAGTGTGTGGCCAAGGCCATACGTTGCAAGCGCCAGCCCTTGCATTTCTCTCAGTTCAAGTTGGGGAACGAAGCTTGCCAAGGCTTGCGGGCCAAGCAAAACGAATACCACGGCGATTACCCCCGAAATGTACCTTCTTACATTCATGCGATTACCTCCCGGATGGAGCGCGAGCCTAAGCGTTTGTCCTTGCGAGCCAGGGATTATAACTCAGTGTAAAGCTTCCTTCTTGTATTTTAGGCAGTCGAGAACTGACTTCACCTAGGTCTGCAATTGCAAATGTCCTGGCAAGCCCAGAACAAGACAACTGTACAACCGGCTGCGCAAAAAGGCGCGTTTGGGCCACAACTGGGGGAGGCGCCTGCGCAAGATAGAGCGCTTACCAACTGGCAAACACGTTCACAAACGACATTACAACCTCCACCGCCTGAACCGGGATTGCCGGGGTTTACCGAACCACCTCCACCACCCCCTCCCGAGCCGCCGCCGGTACCTCCGCCCCCTGGATCAAGCTCTGCGTTATCGGGCTTCACATCCTTCACGAAACTTGTTGAGACCGGGTCGCAATGGTATCCCTCTTGTGCCAGGCCACTTGAGCCGATAAGCGCGAACATCAGGAGAGTAAAAAACCACCTCATACTTTTACCCTCACCTTTTACCATCCAACTCCCAGAGTAGGCCTGACGCAGTGCTGCCTAAAAGAGTCCAAGTCCGTGCTCTACTCGGGACAATGTCCTGTTTGGCTCCAGGTGTAAAGCATTGGATGCACCCCAAAGTAATAAAGCGCTACCTCTACGCGACTTTTCATACCCAGTTTGTCCAGAATGTTGCAAACGTAGTTCTTAACCGTTTTGGCCTTCAGGCCAAAACGGTTTTCCAGTTCGGCGTTGGTCATTCCTAGCGCTACCAGACGCAGAATTTCACGTTCGCGGGGGCAGAGGGGGTCGGGCTCCAGTTCGGGAAGGTAGCGGATCTTGTGGCCTTTAGCCACGCGGTGCAGGGCTTCCCTGACCTCCTCAGGCCCCACCGGGGTGGCAATCAGGCCGTCGGGGTCGTGCTCCAAAAGGTCGCGTAGGTAGTGGGGGCAGGGGTTGCCGGTGAGCACCAGCACCGGGCGCGGCCAGGCTTCTGATTCCCGAAGGGCAAAACCCCAGGGCGCGTCGAGGACAAGATGGGCCTGCAGGCCATCAAGGTCGCTCACCAACGCCAGGCCGTGCAGCTCGAGCGTGGGCACCCCGCTGTATACCTTTCTCACCGGCGCCATACTTTGATGGTATGGCATCGAGCTGCCGGGCTTGGGTGAGAAAGGGAGGCCAGGGCTTAAGATTTGGGCGCCGTTATCGCGCCCTTCACAGACGTTGTCGCCCATCCGGGCGGCAACTGTTCTGTCCAGGACAAGACTTTTTATTGCCGGATGGCTCAAAAAATGTGAAGAGCGCTCTATTCTTCCTCGGTAGCCGCTACGGTCTCTCGCCTACCGGCCTTCCACTCGAGCCCCGCCCAGATCAGGCTTTCCAGGTCGCCGTCCAGCACGTTCTCGGGGTCGTGGCGCATCTCACCAGTGCGGTGGTCCTTGATGTACTGCTTGTCCAGCACATAGCTCCGAATCTGGCTGCCCCACTCGATGGGGCGGGCCTCGCCCCTGAGCCGGGCCAGCTCTTCTTGCTTCTTGCGGTACTCAATCTCGA
>NZ_QQSV01000025.1 GCF_003351145.1 Meiothermus sp. QL-1
GGGTTCGAAGGGACCTGGGAGAGTAGGGCGGTGCAGAGGTTTTATTTTTTGCGGGAGTAGCTCAGTTGGTAGAGCACAACCTTGCCAAGGTTGGGGCCGCGGGTTCAAGTCCCGTCTCCCGCTCCAGAGAAAAGGTGTCTATGTCTTCTCTATTAGGCGCCGCCCTAGCTCCATGGTACTTAGGGTGAGCAGGTGGGCGGCGAATTCCTTTTCTAGGTGGGGTTCTCGGCGGAGGCTTTCTGCTGAGCTGATGCACATACTTATTAGCAGATCGGCCAAGTAGCCGAGTTGAGCCTGGTCCCTATTTTCCAGGCCTAGGGGTTTGAGGACCTCTTGCAGGTGGGTAATCAACTCCGCGCGTAATTTTTCGTGTACCTGGGCTAAAGCCTGTCCCAGGGGTGAAGGCTCACGGAAGTATCGCACGAACAACTCTACGAAGATCCACTGCTCTTGCAATTCCGCGAGCAGTCGTTGGTACTGTTCCTTGATCAACGTGTAGTCACCGGCGCCCTGGTGTCGAATTCGCTCGAGCCCATGGACCAGGGTTATTCGAATTCTGTTGCCTATGCGTCTTGCCGCTTCGGCGATGCAGGCTTCCAGGCTCTCGAAGTGCGCGTAAAAGCCTGACTGTACGATGCCCGCTTCTCGGGCTACGCGCGCAGTGGAGATGGCGCCTAGCCCCTTCTGCTTTAAAAGACGTATGGTGGCCTCGATGAGACGTTCGCGTGTGGCTTGGCCGTGGGCTCGTTTGCGCATGTGAGTCTTTATCTCAAACCCGAGCTTAATGTTACGCCGGTCTGGTGTGTAGAGGCTAAATGATAGGTCTATCATTTTGAATTGGGGAGCAAGGCTATGAGAAAAACCTTGAGCCTACTAGTTGGTTTACTGGCTTTCCTGACGGCCTGCGGCGAGCAGCCCACCAACGAGCCTCTAAGCCGGGAGGACGCCCAAGTCCTCAAACTCTCGATTGTTGAGGGCGACCGCTACCTTGTGGCCTCACTGGGTAGTCCTGGGGGTTTGCTCTCGGGCCAGGCCCTTCCCGGACCGGTGGTCCAGCTTTTCCGGGTTTCGGGGTTGGATGCGCAGAACGCTAACTGTGTGGTTAGTACTAGTCCGAGCAATCCTCAAGACCAGGACGGCGATGGCTTGCCCTTTCAGGCTACATACTCTGTGGATTGTCAATCGGGAAATACGGTCTTGAAAGGCCGAATGACCCTGCGGGATAAGGATGACACCAATCCCAGGGGTGGGTATACGTTGGAAACAGACTACTATGAGCTGCGCATCGGTGCGGGCACGCCGGGTGAAAAGTGGATAAAGCTCGATCTGGATTTGGATTTGAGCCCCAGAGGAACTGGCTACGACAGCCGCTTCAACTTCCACCTCGAACTCTACGAGTCGGGCCGGCGCTACAGCTATCGTCGCAACTACACCGCCACGTACACCCCTGACAACCCCAACAATCCCTTTGCAGGTGGAACCTTTAACTATAGCGGGGTGCTCGAGTACCGTACCCCCAGCCGCTACTATCGTCTCGAGAGCGTGGCCAGCGACCTCAGGTACCTGCAAAGCTGCTCCTCCACTTTCGTGGGCGGCACCCTCTCCCTCACCGATAGCCGGGGCAACCGCCTGATCCTTAGGTACAACGGTTGCAACAACGTGACGGCGATCTATAACGGCCAGCCTCTTTAGGCAAGTGCGCAAGATTCCGGTCATGGGCGAGGTGGGGGAGGAGTGGGCCAGCCACGCCGAGCTGCGCCTGGAGGGGGTGCGCGTGCCCAGGGAAAACCTGCTGGGAGAGCGCGGCAGGGGCTTTGCTATCG
>NZ_QQSV01000026.1 GCF_003351145.1 Meiothermus sp. QL-1
ACCTGGCCGGTGTCCAGCGCCCGGTCAATCATCTCCCCAATCTCGCGGATCAGATGAATCAGCCCCGCAAAACGCGAATCCTGGGTTAGGCCCCGCCGGTAGCGGGCATAAATTTGCTGCATGATAACCCCCACCTTGAACAGGCCGAACACGTAGTAAAAGAGAATACCCGTCACGTCCCGGCCCGTGCGCCGGGCGTAGGCCTCCACCAGCTCGGCCCGGCTGTAGTTGCCCGGCAGGTGGGTGAGCCCAAAGGCCTTGAGCCCGGGGGGATCGCTCTCCTCAACCCAGTAGGCGAGCGTGGTGCCCAGGTCCATCAGGGGGTCGCCCAGGGTGGCCATCTCCCAGTCCAGCACCGCCACCACCCGCGATAGGTCGGGGGCAAACATCAGGTTGTCGTACTTGAAGTCGTTGTGGATGAGGGCTGCCCCCGAGGCCGAAGGCATGTGGGCGGCCAGCCAGGCCATGGCCCGCTCCATGCCGGGGATTTCCTCGGTGCGGGCCTTCTGGTAGCGCTCGCCCCAGCCCCGTACCTGCCGCTCCACATAGCCCTCGGGCCGGCCCAGCTCGCCCAGCCCCGCTTTCACGTAGTCCAGGCAGTGCAGCTCCACCAACGCCTCCAGCGCGGCCTCGCAAACCCCCCGCATCCGGGCCGGGGTCATGCCCTCCGGCGGTTGGTTGCGCAGGATGACCCCGTGCAGCCTTTCCATCACGTAAAAAGGAGCCCCCAGTACGCTTTCGTCCTCGCAGTACAGGAGGGGCCTCGGCACCTTGGGGTAGACCGGCCTCAGGACCTTCAGGATGCGGTACTCCCGGCCCATATCGTGGGCGGTCTTGATGTTGGCCCCAAAGGGCGGGCGGCGCAGCACCAGCTCCTGCTCGCCCAGGCGAAGCAGGTAGGTGAGGTTGGAGAAGCCGCGGGGGAACTGCAAGACCTCCAGCTCCCCCGAAGCCCCGGGCAGGTGCTCCAGCAGGTAGGCCCGGAGGGCTTCCAGGTTGAGCTCCTCCCCCTGGCGAACCGGCGCGGGCTGGTCGAGCACGGCCTTCCTCCTAGAGCGAAACCTCCACCCCGTACGGCCTGAGCAAAGCCCGGGCCACCACGGTCTTGTGCACCTCGTCGGCCCCGTCGTAGATGCGGGCGGCCCGCTCGTGGCGGTAGAAGTAGGCGAGCGGGGTGTCGTCGGACATACCCAGCCCGCCGTGCACCTGGATGGCCCGGTCCAGGACCCGCTGCAGCACCCCGGCCACGAAGTACTTGATGACCGATATCTCCACCCGGGCCTGCTCGGCCCCCTGCTTTTCCACCTTCTCAGCGGCATCCAGCACCATGAGCCGGGCCGCGTGCACCTCGGCCTGCGACTCGGCGATCAGGTGTTGCACGGCCTGGCGCAAGGCCAGGGGTTTGCCAGGGGCAAGCTCGCGCCGGGCCGCGTGGGCGCAGGTGAGCTCCAGGGCCCGCTGGGCGATGCCCACCCAGCGCATGCAGTGGTGGATGCGCCCGGGTCCCAGCCGCTCCTGGGCGATAGCAAAGCCCCTGCCGCGCTCTCCCAGCAGGTTTTCCCTGGGCACGCGCACCCCCTCCAGGCGCAGCTCGGCGTGGCTGGCCCACTCCTCCCCCACCTCGCCCATGACCGGAATCTTGCGCAC
>NZ_QQSV01000028.1 GCF_003351145.1 Meiothermus sp. QL-1
GTCGTGACGACTCCCCGTTCTTCAGAACGGGGCTTCTCGGTTCACGCGGAAGCGGCTACCCGCTGTCCATCCCCGAGGGCTCCGTCCAAGCCCAACGCCAGAATAACCTTTGCGGCAGCCACGTCCCTGTCCAACACGCACCCGCACCCGCAGGCGTGGATGCGCTCGGAGAGTTCCTTCTTCCTGATGCTGCCGCACTCGGGGCATATCTGGCTCGTACCGTGCGGTCTGACCGCCACTACTCTCCGCCCGGCACTCGCAGCCTTGGCGGAAAGGATGGAAATAAAAGACGCCCACCCCGCGTCCAGCACCCCCTTGGCGAGCCGGGAGCGGGCCAGGCCGGAAGTGTTCAGGTCTTCGTGGACGATGGTTCCATATTGGTTGACGAGTTTTCGGGCCAGCTTGTGGTGGAAGTCCCTCCTCTGGTTGGCAACCTTGCGGTGCTGCCTCGCCAGCCTCTCCTTCAGCTTCCGACGCCGGTTGGAAGCGCGCCGCTTCTTTGACAGAGACCGCTGGGTGCGTTTCAGCCTGGCCTCGGCCTTGCGGTACGCCTTGGGAGGGGCAAAGGTTTCCCCCTCCGAGGTCGCCACGAAGTGCGAAAGTCCCAGGTCTATGCCCACCGCGTTCTCCGACGGGGGTAAGGGCTGAACCTGCACCTCGCAGACGTACACCGCGTACCAGCATCCGGCAGAGCGCTTGATGCTGAAGGTCTTGGGTACTCCCTCCAGCGGGCGGTGCTGCTTCATCCGCACGTGGCCCACCCCAGGCACCTTGACCTTGCCGTTCCCCAGAGGCTTGCCCGGCCCCACCCAGCAGCCCCCACGAACGACCTGGGGGAAGGTGAAGCTGTCCCACCAACCCCGGCCTTTGAAGCGGGGGTAACCGGGCTTCTCCCCCCGCTTGAGGCGAGAGAAAAAGCCCTGGAAGGCCCGGTCCAGCCGCTTCAGGGTTTCCTGCAAGACCTGGGCGTACACCTCCCGGTACTCCGGCCTTGCCGCCTTGACCTCGCCCAAAAGCCGCATCTGCTCGTACAGCGCGACCGACTTCCCGGCCTTCCGCCAGGCATCGCGGCGCTCCTGTAAAGCGGCGTTGTATAGTTCCCGCGTCAGGTCCAGGATATACACCAGCCTGGCTTCCTGGGCCTTGGTGGGGTACAGGCGGTATACAAAAGCCTTTTTGTGGGTGGTATGCTCGATATGCGTCGCCTCCTATTCAGCTGATGCCGGGCTCGGGGTGTTACAGCACCGCCGGGCCATTTCTGTTCCCATCATACAACCTGTACCCCCGCATTGAAGATGCGGGGCACTATAGCCCCTTCCACACCATCCCCGTTTCGGTAG
>NZ_QQSV01000029.1 GCF_003351145.1 Meiothermus sp. QL-1
TCACTCGATGATTTTGGACACCACACCGGCGCCGACGGTACGTCCTCCTTCGCGGATGGCGAAGCGGAGGCCTTCTTCCAGGGCGATGGGCTTGATGAGCTCGACGGTGAAGGTGACGTTGTCCCCCGGCATGACCATCTCCACCCCCTTGGGCAGCTCCACCACCCCGGTCACATCGGTGGTGCGGAAGTAGAACTGCGGCCGGTAGTTGCTGAAAAACCCGGTGTGCCGACCCCCTTCCTCCTTCTTCAGCACGTAGACCGAGGCCTCAAACTTGGTGTGCGGCGTCACCGTCCCCGGCTTGGCCAGCACCTGGCCCCGCTCCACCTCCTCCCGGCTCACCCCCCGCAGCAAGAGGCCCACGTTGTCCCCAGCAATCCCCTCGCTCAGGGTCTTCCGGTGCATCTCCACCCCGGTCACCACCGTCTTCTGGGTCTCCCGCAGACCCACGATCTCCACCTCGTCCCCCACCTTCACCTTCCCCCGCTCAATCCGGCCCGTGGCCACCGTCCCGCGCCCGGTAATGGTGAACACGTCCTCCACCGGCATCAAAAACGGCTTGTCCACATCCCGCTGCGGGGTGGGAATGTACTCGTCAATCGCGTCCAGCAAAGCCCAGATCCTGTCCACCCACTCGTTCTCCCCCCGCTGGGTCTTCGGATGGGCCATCATGTGCTCCAGCGCCTTCAGCCCAGAGCCCCGGATAATCGGGGTGTCGTCCCCAGGAAACTCGTACTGGTTCAACAGGTCCCGGATCTCCATCTCCACCAGGTCCAAAAGCTCCGGGTCGTCCACCATGTCGATCTTGTTCAAAAACACCACAATGTGCGGCACCCCCACCTGCCGCGCCAGCAAAATGTGCTCCCGCGTCTGCGGCATCGGCCCGTCCGTCCCAGAAACCACCAGAATCGCCCCGTCCATCTGGGCCGCCCCGGTGATCATGTTCTTCACATAGTCCGCGTGCCCAGGGCAGTCCACGTGCGAATAGTGCCGCTTCGCCGTCTCGTACTCCACGTGCGCCGTGTTGATCGTAATCCCCCGCGCACGCTCCTCCGGCGCCTTGTCAATCTGGTCGTAGTTCTGTACCTCCACGTTCGGGTTCGCCGCCGCCGCTACGTACGTAATCGCCGCCGTCAGCGTCGTCTTCCCGTGGTCCACGTGCCCAATCGTCCCCACGTTCACGTGGGGCTTCGTCCGCTCAAACACGCCCTTGGCCAT
>NZ_QQSV01000030.1 GCF_003351145.1 Meiothermus sp. QL-1
TGGGGGTACTGCTCCGTTCAATGAAGGCCACCGGCTCAGCCGGCGGCCGCCCCAGGGCGATGAGCTGGGCGGCCAGCTGTTGCCGCTGGCTTACCCCCATCAGCACCACCAGGGTCTCCACCCCGGCATACGCTGCCAGCGAGGGGAGTTCACCTCCCTGCCCCTGCCCGCTCACCACCGCAAAACCCCCCGCCACCCCCCGCAGGGTCAGGGGTATCCCCGCCAGGCTGGGGGCCGCAATCGCCGAGGACACCCCCGGCACCACCTCCACCGCCACCCCCTGCTCCACCAGAAAGCGCCACTCCTCCCCACCCCGCCCAAACACCATGGGGTCGCCCCCCTTGAGCCGCACCACCGCGCAGCCCTTGCGGGCATAGGCCAGCATCAGGGCCAGAATCTCCTCCTGCACCCCTTGCTGCCCCACCTCCTTGCCCACGTAGATCCGGTGGGCCCCCGGGTTCACCAGCGCCAGCACCCCCTCGCCCACCAGCCGGTCGTGGAGCACCACCTCGGCCCCGGCCAGCACCCGCGCCGCTTTGAGGGTCAAAAGCTCCGGATCCCCCGGGCCCGCCCCCACCAGGTAGACCCTGCCCCTCATACCACCTCCAGACGGGCCTCTTCCCGTAAGGCCCGCCATAGCAGCGCCCGGGCCTCCGCCAGGCGGCCCAGCCGGATCAGCGTCAGGGCGTCGGCGTCCACCAGGCGGTACCAGGCCGCCTTGCGGGCCTCAAAGCTTTCCGGGTAGGCCGCCGCCACAATAGGCCGGAACTCCCGCAACAACTGCAAATACAAGGCGTACTCCGGGCCAAACTCCTCGGCCAGCCGCGCCTTGATGCGCACCCCCAGGGCCGGGGCGGCCCCGCTGGTGGAGACCGCGAGGATCAGGTCGCCCTGGCGGTGCACCGCCGGCAGGATGAAGTCGCAGTACTGGGGGTCGTCCACCGCGTTGAGCCAGACCCCCCGGGCCCGGGCCTCGGCGGCAATCTGGGCGTTTTGCGACTTATCCGCAGGGTGGGCCACCGCCAGCATGCACCCCTCCAGGTCGCCCGGCTGGTAGGCCCGGCGGTGCCAGGTGATGGCCCCGCTCTGGGCCAGCGGCTCCAGCGTGGGGTGCTCGCAGGGCGATATCAGCACCACCCGCGCCCCCGCCTGCACCAACTGCAACACCTTGGCCTCGGTCTCCACCCCACCCCCCAC
>NZ_QQSV01000031.1 GCF_003351145.1 Meiothermus sp. QL-1
CTGGAATTACGCGGTGTACTTTACACGCATCAGAATGGGCTTCCAGTTACGTAGGGAGCCCAATGAATAGGATACCACGTCCCATCCGCCGCGCTCTGGAAAGCTTAGCTTCCAGCCCCATCAACGCCTCGGCCCTGGCTATGGCCGAGGGTAAGGATTTTGCCCATGACAGCCTCTACCGAGCCTTGCAACAACCCCTGGCCCTTCACTTCACGCTGGCCCTGGAACTCTGCTGCCAAAAAGGAGGGCTGCGACGGGGTTACCTCATCCTGGATGACGTCCTCATACCGCGTTACTCAGCAGGCCATCTGAAGCTCCAGCGCTTCAAGGATTTGAGCAGCGGGGCCTACACCTATGGCTTTGCCCTGGTGGTGCTGGCCTGGACGGATGGACAAACCCGACTGCCCCTGGCCTTCCTGCCTTACTTCGGGGGTGAGGAGGCCAGCCGGTTAGACCTGGCGCTATCCCTGCTGGCCTAGGCCGCGACCGAGGGGTTCAAGCCGGAGGGGGTTTTGATTGATGCTTGGTACGCATCGGGGGAGGTGCTGGCCTGGCTCCATGCCCGGGGGTGGCCTTTGGTTACGAGGCTAGGTTCAAACCGATTGCTGGACGGTATCCAGTTGAAGCGGCAGGGAGGGGCCCACTGGGTGAAGGTGGGCTGTTTGCGGGGGCTTACCTTTCCGGTGCAAGTGGTGCGGCAGTGGCGTAAGTTCTATACGACCGGTCAGGTGGGGTGGGAAGGCCGGCGGGTGGTGGAGGTGTACCGCTTGCGGCGGGCCATCGAAGAGATTTTCCGCGGGTTGCAACAGGAACTGGGCTGGGTGGGGCGCCGACACCGCAAGCGGGTGCGCTTGCTGGCGCACCTGGCTTTGGGCATGGTGGCTTATGGGTTGATTGAGTTACAACGAGAACGGCTGAAGTTGAGTTTCTACCAGTGCCGACGAAAACTGATGGTGGGAAAGCTGGCCCTGGATTTGAGCCCTCTGGAAGCAGCTTGGTTGCTAGCGCGTAAATCCAG